>NZ_JBEAAM010000001.1:0-245298 GCF_040066175.1 Fontimonas sp. SYSU GA230001 | reverse complement strand
ACGCACATCCTCGGCCGTGTAGCGCCGTTCGAAAGGCCGTGCCGGCGGGCCGCGGCGGTCCTCGATCCGGCCGCACCTCCGGTACTGCCCGATCAGGCGTGTCATCTGCGCCCGCGAGATACCGGTGAGCTTGCACAGATACCGATGCACCAGCCCCTTGTCGGCCTTTCCCAGCTTCAGATATCCGAAGTGGCGGAGCTGCGCGGCGACGAAGCTGTAGGCGGCCTCGCGCTGCGGCACGGCGAAATCCAGCGGCGCGCCGCCGGTGAGAAAGTCACGAACCTGCTCCAGCGTCTGGAGCCCCTGGGTCTTGAGCGTCACGATCATCCTCCGATGATCCCGCCGCCCCGCCGGCCTTTCAGGCTCACTTCACGTTGGAATCACGCACCCCCTTCAGGCTCATGTGTCATTGGAAGAGGCTAACGGTGGCCGCGGACCGCCGCAGCGCCGAGAATCCGTCCGCCGCTTCCTGCGGCTGACCGCCCTGACGGCGTTCCGTCGCTTCGCTCACGCCAGTCCGCGCCAGCGCCGCAGCGCCCACCACTGCAGCGCCATCATGGCCAGGGTCATGCCGAGCATGACCAGGGTCTGTGCCGCGGCCAGCCCGAAGCGCAGGTACTCGAAACCGGTCTGATACGCGTACAGCGGCAGGAACAGGGTTCCGTACTGGGGGCCACCCTTGGTGACGATCAGCGCCGGCGTGAAGCTGGTCTGCAGGCTCAGCGCGAAGTCGCGTGCCGCCAGGAACATCAGCGCGGGCAGCAGCAGCGGCAGGGTGATGCGGCGGAACTGCGTGAATGCGCCGGCGCCTTCGACGGCGGCAACGTCGTAGTAGCGCTCGGGAATCTCCGCGCGCGCGGCGTGCAGCACGATGAACACCTCGCCGATCAGGAACAGCGTGATCAGCACGATCAGCGTCCGCGCCCACGCCGGATCGGTCAGCCAGACGTCGGCACGCAGGCCGGCGGCGGACAGCAGCCAGGCCAGCGGCCCGAACAGGGGATTGGCGATCCACAGCCACAGGATCGCCCAAGCGATGTCGGGAACGGCCATCGGCAGAAAAATCGCCGCCTGCGCGCGGCGGGCGCGCGCCCGGTGCATCAGCAGGGCCAGCAGCAGTGCGAGGGCGATGCGCAGCGGCACGCCGGCCGCGGCCACCTTCAGGGAGTTGCTGAGCGCGATATGGAACAGCGGGTCGGCCTGCAGCGCGCGGAACTGGTCGAGGCCGACGAAACGCGCCGGGCTCAGGCCGTCGTACTGCGTGAAGGCGACGACCACGGTGAGCAGCATCGGCACCAGCAGCATCAGGACGATGCCGCCGGCCAGTGGCGCGATCAGCCATGCGGCCTTGCGCACGATCATGGCGACAGGCGGCGGCCGGAGGCCGGGTGGAACAGCAGTGCAGAGTCGAGGTCCAGCAGCATATCGAGCGTCTCGCCCGGCTGGAACGACAGGTCCGGTTCGCAGCGGCTGGTCAGACGGTCGTCGCCGACCCGCACGCTCAGGTATTGCTGGTCGCCGACCGGTTCCACGGCCTCGACCGTCGCCGCAACGGTCACGCTGCGATGGGGGCGGGTGGCCCAGCGCGAGCGGTGCGGATAGACATGCTCGGGGCGCAGGCCGAGGATGACCCGATCCCGTGGCGCCGGCGCGTCGAGCGGCAGCGCGAGCTCACGCCAGTGCCAGTGTCCGGCGCCACGCGCGAGGTCGAGCAGGTTGATCGCCGGCGCGCCGAGGAACCGTGCCACGGCGAGCGAGTCGGGCCGCGCATAGACGTCGCGCGGTGTGCCGACCTGCAGCAGACGTCCGTGTTCGATGATCGCCAGGCGATCGGCCAGCGCCATCGCCTCGACCTGGTCATGGGTGACGAACAGCGTCGCGCTGCGCAGGCTGCGGTGCAGCTGCATCAGTTCGGCGCGCGCCCGGACGCGCAGCGGCGCATCGAGGCTGGACAGCGGTTCGTCCATCAGGAACAGGCGCGGCTGACGCAGCAGGGCGCGGCCGAGCGCGACGCGCTGGCGTTGCCCGCCGGACAGCGCGTGCGGCGGGCGTTCGAGCAGCTCCGCGATGCCCAGGCGCGTGGCGATTTCGCGCGCGCGCATCCGCGCATCGGTGCGCGATGCGCCGCGCGCGCGCAGGCCGAAGCACAGGTTCTCCAGCACCGACAGGTGCGGGTAGAGCGTGTCGGACTGGAACATCATCGCGATGTCGCGTTGTCCCGGTGGCAGGTCGCCGATGTCGCGCCCGTCGAGTTCGATGCGGCCGTGCGTCGCCGGCAGCAGTCCGGCCAGCGTGCGCAGCAGGGTCGATTTGCCCGAGCCGGACGGGCCGGCGACGACCAGCAGTTCGCCGGCATCAACCTGCAGCGACAGGTCGTCGATGATCGTCCGGCCGTCCAGCTCGACGCGCAGGTTCTCGACGCGCAGACCGCTCAAGGCTTGCCCTGTTGCAGGTCGCGCAGCAGCAGCGGCTGGACGGCGTCGCGCAGGCGGATGGCCAGTGCCATGCCTTCGCCGCCGCCCGCATCGGGATCGACCGCGCCGGCGCCGACCGGAGGCTCGAAGAACCACTCTTCGAGGATCGTGTCGGCACGGCTTTCGATCTCGTGCCACGCGGCGATGTTCGGCGTGCGGCGCAGCAGCGGGATCGCGTCGAGGAACACCCGCGCGGAGGCGGGCGGCTGTTCGGGATCGAGGAACACCGGGCTTTCGGCGACCGACTTGAGCGAGGGCACGAGCCGGCCGGTCCGGGTCATCAGCGCCTGGCCCTCGGCGCCGACGGCGTAGCGGATGAAATCGAGCGCCGCGTCGCGGTGCGCCGTGTTCCTCGACAGGCAGTAGCCATCCGCGTGCAGGGCGCTGACCGGCTTGCGCAGCGTCGGAAACGGCGCGACGTCCCAGTCCAGGTCCTTGCGTGCGCGCAGCGTGGTCGTGAAGCGGCGGCTCTGGAACAGCATGGCGACGCCGCCACGTGCGAAACGCGCGTCCTCGTCCTCGGCCTGGTGCGCGGCCAGCGGCGGCGTGACGCCCTGCGGACCGCTCAGGCTGCGCACGACACCCAGGGCGCGCAGCGCGTCCGGGCGGTCCAGCGTCAGCATCGTCGGCCGCCGCACGTCGTTGACGATATCGCCGCCGGCGCTCCAGATGAACGGGGCGAGGCGGATCAGCGTCGGCTCCAGCGCGACGCCATAGATGTCGATCCGGCCGTCGCCGTCGGTGTCGCGCGTGAGCTTGCGCGCGGCGTTGGAGAACTCGAAGTACGTCCAGTGGGGCGACGGGTAGGGCACGTCGAACCGGCGGAACAGCGCGCGGTTGTAGTACACGACCAGGCTCGACACGTTCTGCGGTACGCACATCAGGGTGCCGTCCTGGCGGAACGCCTCGATCGCCGGCTCGTAGTAGTCCTGTTCGGACCAGCCGCGCGCGGCCAGTGCCGGGCCGACCGCTTCGAGCGCGCCGCGCTCGGCGAATTGGCCGAAGCGGCGGAAGTTGAGCACGAACACGTCCGGGCCCTTGCCGCTGGCATAGGCGGCGCTGAGCTTGGTCATGTGGTCGCTTTGCTTGCCGACCGGGATCAGCGTGACGCGGCGGCCCGGATTCTCGGCTTCGAAAGCGGTGACGAGCGCCTTGTAGGCCGCGATCTCGGCGGGATCGCCGAATACCTGGAAGGTGACCGGTGTGTCGGCAGCGGCCGCGGTCGTGGCGGCGGCACGATCGTCACGGCCGCAGGCGGCGACCAGCGTCGCGATCAGGCAAGGAACGAGGAGAGGGCGGATGGTCATCGGGTGCGGAACGGGTGGTGCAGGAAGGAGGTCAGCACCGCGACCGAGAGCACGACGGGCAGCGTGATCGCGCAGGCGGCGGCCATCAGCATCGGCCATTGGGTGGAGCCGAGCAGCGAGATGGCGTGCAGCATCAGCGGCGCGGTGAGTTCGTGTTCACGATGCAGATAGAGCAGGGGTTCGAGGAAGGCGCTCCAGAACGCCATCAGGCTCAGCATGAACACCGCGGCGTGCGTCGGCCGTGTCTGCGGCACCGCGATCCGCCACCAGATCGCCAGCCAGCCCAGACCCTCGATGCGCGCAGCGTCGATCTGGGCCTGCGGCAGGCGGCGCAACGCGGCGAACAGCAGCAGGCAGTACAGCGGCGATCCGCCGACCAGCACCGGCGCGAACAGTGGCAGCGGAGTGCCGACGGCACCGATCGCGTCGAACAGCACGAAGCGTGGCACCAGCACGGCGGTCAGCGGGATCGAGGCGCAGAGCAGCAGGACGAGCAGCATCCGCCGCCGCGGCACGGCAGCGATCTGGGTCAGTCCGAACGCGGCCATCGATGCGAGCGCGAGCGATGCGGGCGCTGCGAGTGTGCTGATCCAGGCCGAGTTGAACAGCGACCGCGCCAGGGGCACCGCCGCGAACGCCGCGCGGTAACCGTCCAGCGACGATGCGGCGAGCAGCAGGCCGATCGGCGCCGCGAACAGCGCCGCGGCGGCGGCACTGGCGACAGCAGCGGCGAGACGGGCGGACCGGGTGTCCAAGCGATGTGCGGATCGGTGGGGCTCTGGTCTATAACAAATCGCGCGCTCGTGGACCACCAGGCTTCCCCCCAGCGTGCCGCGTCGCTGCATTCGGACCCTGTTGACGGCGCGAAGGTTTTGCTATGATTCGCGCCCCCGAGCGGTACCCCGCCCGGGGAGATGGCTCCCGATGGTGGACGTAGCTCAGTTGGTTAGAGTCCCAGATTGTGATTCTGGTTGTCGGGGGTTCGAGTCCCCTCGTCCACCCCAGTTTTCGGTTGTTGTATGGGCTGCTAGCTCAATGGTAGAGCAGCTGACTCTTAATCAGTAGGTTCGGGGTTCGAGTCCCTGGCAGCCCACCAGTCCAGAGCGCTAAGCCCGGTGCAGTGCCGGGCTTTGTCGTTTGTGTAGGCGCAAGAGGTACGAGGAGAGCATGCTCCAGCATATTCGTGACCGCACGTCGGGACTGATCGCCGGCATCGTCGTGGCGATCATCGTCATCCCGTTCGCATTCTTCGGCATCGAGTCGTTCTATGGCGGCGGCGGCGATCCGGTCGTCGCCAAGGTCGGCAGTCAGAAGATCCATGACTCCCAGTTCCGCCGGCAGTACGAGCAGCGTTACCAGCAGCTCGTGCAGATGATGGGCGAGAACTTCCGCGCGGACATGCTCGACCAGAACCGCCTGCGCGAAGCGGTGCTGCGCGACATGACCCAGGAAGCGATGCTGCGCCAGTACACCGAGAAGCACGGCTACCAGGCCGACGACGCCACGCTGTTCGGCGTGATCGCCGCGGAGCCGGCGTTCCAGCGCGACGGCAAGTTCGATACCCGTGCATACCGTGACGCGCTGTCGCGCGTCGGCTACACGGTCGGCCGCTACGAATCGCAGCTGCGCGACACGGTCGAGATGAACCAGATGCGCGAGGCGGTCGTCGATACCGCCTTCGTCACCGACGTCGAGCTGCAGCAGGCGGCGCGGCTGCAGAACCAGGAACGCACCCTGCAGTACGCCATGTTCGACGTGGCCCGCTACCGCGAGCGCGTCAGCGTCACCGACGAGCAGATCGCCGCGCGCTACGACGAGACAAAGTCGCGCTACCAGGCGCCCGAGCGGCTGCGCCTGGCCTACGTGGAACTGTCGCTGGATGCGCTGGCCGACGCGGCGGCGCCCGCGGACGACGTGCTCAAGGTCCTTTACGAGGCCGAGAAGGCCGGCCGCTTCACCACCCAGGAGGAGCGCCGTGCGCGGCACATCCTCGTCGGATTCGGTGCGGACAAGGCCGCGGCGCGCAAGAAGATCGAGGATCTCGCGGCGCGGATCGCCGGCGGCGCCGACTTTGCGCAGCTGGCCCGGGACAATTCGGAGGATCCGGGTTCCAAGGCGGCCGGCGGCGACCTCGGCTGGGTGCGTCGCGGGCAGATGGTCAAGACCTTCGAGGATGCGCTGTTCGCGCTCAAGGAGAACGAGGTCAGCGCGCCGGTCGAGACGGAGTTCGGCTGGCACCTGATCCGCCTGGATCAACTCAAGCCCTCGACGGTGCGCCCGTTCGACGACGCCGAGGTGCGCCGCGAGCTGACCGAGCTGTTCCAGAACCGCGAGCGCCAGCAGCGGTTCCAGGAGCAGTCGGAGCGGCTCGAGCAGCTGGCCTTCGAGAATCCCGCCAGCCTCGATCCGGTGGCGCAGGCACTCGGACTCAAGGTGCAGACTACCGACTGGTTCGAGCGCGGCAAGGGCAGCGGCATCGCTGCCAACCGCAATGTCGAGACGGCGGCGTTCGCGCCGGAAGTGCTGCAGGACGGCGAGAACAGCAAGCCGATCGTGGTCGGCGACAACAAGCTCGTCGTGATCCGCAAGGCCGAGTACGAGGCGCCGCGGCAGAAGCCGCTCGACGAAGTCCGCGACAGCGTGCGTGCCGAACTGATCGACGAGGCGGCGCGCAAGCGGGTGGCCGACGAGGCCGCCGAGGTGCTCAACGCGGTGCGCGCGGGCACCGACTTCCAGCAGATCGTCAGCGCCAAGGGCGGCGAGCTGCGCAATCCGGGGGCGATCCGCCGCGACGACCGCAACGCGCAGCGCGCGGTCGTGGATGCGGCTTTCCGGCTTCCCCGGCCGGCGGAAGGGCAGGTCAGCTACGGCGAGGCGGAGCTGCCCGACGGCAGCCGTGCGGTCATCGCGCTGAGTGCGGTCGGTGCCGGCACGCAGTCCGACACGCTGGTTGACGCGCAGCGCAAGCGGCTGCGCGATGTCGGTGCCGGTGCGGAGTTCGGCGCCTACATGAAGGTGATCGAAGACGCCGTGGGCATCAAGATCCTCAAGCCGCCTGCGGCCGCGCCGTCGCCGGCCGAGGGCTGACGCGAGGGCGGTTGGCCGCCACCAAGCCGTTCGTGGTTCAATCGGGCCCGAACGGCTTTTTTCTTGGGCAAGGGCGCCGCACCGCGCATGAAGCTCCACTGGCAGATCGCCGCCGCGCTGGCGGCCGCCTTCGTGTTCGGCCACGCGCTGGGCGAGACGGCGTGGTTCGTGCCGGCCGCCGACTTCGTCGGCACGCTGTTCCTCAACGCGCTGCGCATGTTGATCGTGCCGCTGATCGTCGGTGCGATGATCCACGCCGTCATCGGCATCGGCGCGAGCGCCGAGCTGGGTCGCATCGGCTGGAAGACGGCGCTGTACTTCGCCTCGACGACGCTGCTGTCGATCCTCATCGGCCTGGCGGTCATCAACCTGGTGCAACCGGGCATCATCGACGGCAAGCCGGCCGGCGAGCGCCTCGGACTGGACGCCAGCACCGAATCGGTGCTGAAGAAGGTCGAAGGCCGCGGCAGCGGCGATGTCGTCGGCGTGATCCTGCGCATGGTGCCGCCCAACCTGGTGCGTGCGGCGGCCGACAACGAGATGCTGGCGCTGATCTTCTTCAGCCTGCTGTTCGGCTATTTCGCGGCGCGCCTGCCCAGGGATCTCGCCGACACCCAGCAGCGCTTCTGGGCGGGTCTCTACGAGGTGATGATCCGCATCACCGGCTGGGTGATGAAGTTCGCGCCGCTGGGCGTGTTCGCGCTGGTCGGCAAGACCGTCGCGCAGACCGGCTGGGCCGCGCTGGAGCCATTGCTGCTGTTCTTCCTGTGCGTGCTGGCGGCGCTGGCGGTGCAGACCTTCGTCGTGCTGCCGACGCTGGTCCGGCTCGTCGGGCTGGCGCCGCTGCAGCACCTGCAGCGCTCGGCGCCGGCGCTGCTGACCGCGTTCTCCACCAGTTCGTCGGCGGCGACGCTGCCGGTGACCTTCGACTGCGTGAAGCGTTCCGGCGTGTCCGATCGCGTCGCCGGCTTCGTGCTACCGCTCGGGGCGACGGTGAACATGAACGGCACCGCCCTGTATGAGTGTGCGGCGGCGCTGTTCATCGCGCAGGCCTACGGCCTGCAGCTGGGGTTGTTCGCGCAGTTCCTCGTCGTCGCGCTGGCGCTGCTGACTTCCGTCGGTGTGGCCGGCATCCCGTCGGCGAGCCTGGTCGCGATCGCGGTGATCCTGTCGGCGGTGGGGCTGCCGCTGGAAGGCGTGGGACTGATCCTCGCGGTCGATCGCGTGCTCGACATGTGCCGCACCGCGGTCAACGTGTTCGGCGACGCCACCGGCGCCGTGATCATCGCCCGTCTCGAAGGCGAGGATCAGGACGCCGCGGCAGGCGGCTAGACGCGCCGCCTATTCGCCGAAGCTCATGCCGACGATGTTGTAACCGGCATCGACGTAGAGGATTTCGCCGGTGATGCCGGAGGCGAGGTCGGACGACAGGAAGGCGGCGGCGTTGCCGACCTCCTCGATCGTGACGTTGCGCTTGAGCGGCGCGGCCTTCTCGGCCATGCCGAGCATGCTGCGGAAGCCGGTGATGCCGGCGGCGGCGAGCGTCTTGATCGGACCGGCCGAGATGCCGTTGACGCGGATGCCCTGCTCGCCCAGCTCCGCGGCCATGAAGCGCACGTTGGCTTCGAGCGAGGCCTTGGCCGGCCCCATGACGTTGTACATCGGCACGGCCCTGACGGCGCCGAGATAGGTCAGCGTCAGCATCGAGGCACTGCGGCCCAGCATCAGCGGCCGTGCCGCCTTGCCGAGCGCGGCAAACGAATAGCTGGAGATGTCGTGCGCGATGCGGAAGCCCTCGCGTGTGACCACGTCGAGGTACTTGCCGGCGAGCTGCTCGCGCGGTGCGAAGCCGATCGAGTGGATCAGCACGTCGAGACCGCCCCATTGGCGCTGCAGCTCGACCATGACCTCGTCGATCTGCCGGTCCTCGGCGACGTCCAGCGGCAGCACGATCTTCGAACCACAGCTGGCGGCGAATTCCTCGACGCGCGACTTCAGGCGTTCACCCTGGTAGGTAAACGCCAGTTCCGCGCCCTCCCGCTTGAATGCCTCGGCGATGCCGGTGGCGATCGAACGATCGCTGGCGACGCCGGTGATCAGTGCCTTCTTGCCTGCGAGGAAACCCATCAGACGAGCTCCGGTGGTTCGGGAGTTGGTGTAACGGAAGTTACCAGCAAGTCGCGGCTGAAAGCCACGCGCAAACGGACCAGCAGCCGAGCCGCCGCCTCAGGAGGGGAGGAAGTGGATCGGGTAGTTGGGATAGGTGTAGGCCGGCACGTCCTTGGCACCGAAGTTCATCAGCAGCACGCGCGCGATGATCTTGCGCTCCAGCTCCGGATTGTTGAAGGTGCTCGACACCAGCTTGCAGTCGGTCACGCTGCCGTTGGGCGCGATGGTCAGGCTGATGACGATCTTGCCGGCGCCCAGGTTCGGGTTGTCACGCGCGGCGCGGTTGTAGATCGAGGTGATCGCGCCCTTGTTGCGGTCGAACACCAGCTGGATCTCTTCGAGCGTGCGGCCGGCGAGCAGCTTGTCGCCACCCTGGCCGGAGCGCGAACGATCCTGGCCGAAGCCGACCGGGCTCTCGACAACGGTCGTGCGCCGCTCGCCCAGACCGGTCCCCGACTGGGTGCGCCGCGTCGCGCCGGTCCCCGTCGGCGAGCCGATGCCGCCGGAAGCACTCGCGGCGGACTGCTCGAAGACCTGGTTGTCGGCCTGGCTCGCGCCGCCCGCGGCGGCGTCGCCGAGGGACTGCAGGGCGCTGTCCGGGCGCTCGATCGACGCCACCCCGCTGTGCAGCGCCTGCAGCTGGTTGGCGAAGGCCATGACCCCGGCGCGCGAGGCGGTTTCGCGTGCGCGCTCGACGGCACGCTGCTGGCGGACCTCGGGCGGCACTTCGGGCTGCTTTTCGGTCAGCCGCGGCGCCTTGGGCTGCTCGGGTTCCGGCTGGTCCTGCTCGGCCGGCTTGGGCTCCTCGACCTTTTCGGCGACTGGCGCCGGCTGCTCGGGCAGCAGCTCGACGTAGCGTGCGCCGCTGAGCGTGCCGCCGCCGCGGGTCAGGCCGACCAGCTGGAGAAACGGCACGGCGATGCCGAGGACCAGCAGCGGAATGCCGACCACGACCACCAGGCGCCGGAAGCGCCGGTCCGCTTCGGCCGCGAGGTCCCAGCTCTGCCACTGGATCGTCTGCGCGCTCATGAACCGCTCCCGGCCTCGCGATGGGCCACGGCAAGCGAGATCTTGGCAAAGCGTGCGTCGGTGCAGGTGGCCATGATCTTCTTGACCAGCTGGTAGGGGGTCTCCTTGTCGGCCATGATGTTGATCTCGCCGCGGCTCACCGCGCCGGCAGCGCCGCCGACGACCTCCAGCAGCGGTTCCTGCATCAAGCGCGATTTCAGCGGCGCGAGCACGTTGCCGCTGGTATTGCTGGCGTCCTCGACGCGCATCACCGGCTCGTTGTTCACGAGGATGTCGTCGCGCGTGACCATCAGCAGCAGGTTCTGCCGCGGGCCCTGCACGGCGACCGACTCCGGCAGCGACAGCGCGCGCGGATTGGGCAGCACCTCGACCTGCGACGAATTGACCAGCAGGAAGAACACGAGGATCGTGAAGATGTCCATCAGCGACGTGAGGCTCAGCGCGCCGGGCTTGTTGCGCTTGCGCCGGCGTTCCATGCGCTGCGTGCGCAGGGTATGGGCGCGGATCACGGTGCCACCTCCGTGGCCGGAGCATCGCCGATGGAGATGCGCGGGTACATGTCCACCAGCACGCCCTGCTGCGCGGCCGGCAGGTAGTGCACCGCGTCCATCACCTGGATCAACACGTCGTAGGCGATGCCGGGTTCGAGCAACAGCGTGATGCGGTCCTCGCCGGGATCGGCGTTCTTGATCTGCGCGAGTGCCTGGCCGAGCGCCGCGTAGGCGTGTCCGGCATCCGTTCGTGGCCATGCCTCGACGGTGCGGCCGTCGCGCATCAGCGTCAGCCCGCTGTCGCGGACCACGACCGACAGCCCGCGTTTGACCTCGTCGCTGGCCGGCCGGCTCTGCGAGGTGTCCGGCAGGTCCAGCTCCTTGATCGTCAGCTGCGTGAACACCGCAGTGATCAGCAGGAAGGGAACGAGCGCGACCATCAGGTTCATGAAGGCGGTGATGTTCAGATCAGCCGCCTCCTGGTGGCGCGCCCGGCGCATGCGCGAAAGCATGATGGTTTCAGCTCTTCAGGCCGAGGCTGTTGAGGAACTTGATCGCCGCCATTTCGACGCCGTCGATCAGTTCGTTGGTGCGCGACTGCAGCCAGGCGTGCGCGAGCAGCAGCGGGATCGCGACGATCAGGCCGAACGCGGTGGTGTTCATCGCCACCGAGATCGACGCCGACAGCAGGTTCGCCTTTTCCGCCGGATTGACGTTGGCGACCGCGTTGAAGCCCTGGATCAGGCCGATGATCGTGCCGAGCAGGCCGAGCAGGGTGGCGATGTTGGCGAAGGTGGCCAGGTAGTGCGTGCGCCGTTCCAGCAGCGGCGTGACTTCCATGATGCTCTCCTCCATCGCCATCTCGACCTCGCTGCGCGTCGCATTGGCGCGCGCGCGGGCCAGGCCGAAACCGAGCACGCGGCCGATCGCGGTCGCGGATTCCGATGCGAGCCGCTCGGCCGCATCGTGCTTGCCGGAATTCAGCAGCGGCAGCAGCTCCGACCAGAGCTGGCGGTTCTCGGTGTTGGCGCGGCGCAGGTACAGCGAGCGTTCGACGGCGATCGCCAGGCCGAGGATCATCACGACCAGGATCGGATACATGAACGCGCCGCCGCTCTGGAAGAAGCGAAGGACGGTGGCAAGGAACTCCATAACTCAGCCCTCTGTTTGCGAATCGGTTGGTTTGGACGGTCCGGCGCTCAGCGGCCGCCGGGGGTGACGAGACCTTTCTGCCTGAGCGCGCCGCTCAGGGCCTGGTGATACTCGATCTGACGCACGAACACGTCCTCGTCGAGCGGCAACAGTTTCTCTTGCAAGAGGCGCGCCGGGCGGTCCATCTGCTTCTCCGGGCGCGATTCGCGCCACGGCATGATGTACAGGCCGATGGGCGATTCACGCTCGCCGATGATGGTCGTGCCGGCGCCGGGTTCGCGGACTGCGCCGGACGGTGCAGCGGCGGCCTTCTGCGGCATGCCGCCGATGGCCGGCATCTCGTCCTGCGCGGCGGCGGTCAATGGCATCGCGAGTATAGCGGCAATGAGGGCGGTACGGCCGATGCGCGGACGTCTCATGGCTGGCGCTCCGTCTTCGGCGCGGTTCCCGGCGCGGGCGGTGCAGGCGCCGGTGCGGCCGGCTTGGCCGCAGCCTCGATCTCGGCGATCCACGCCAGTACACGCAGGTCGTCCGCATGTCCGGCGCGCTGGTAGGCGCGGTAATGCGGCAGGGCGTCGGCCGGGCGCTTGAGATGCGCGTCGAGCAGCACGCCGTAGTTGAAATGCGCCAGGGCGTAATCCGCATCGATCTGCAGCGCGCGTTCGTAGGACAGGCGCGCGCGGTTCAAGTCGCCGGCCTCGCGATAGAGGATGCCCAGCCAGTTGAACGCGACCTTGTTGTCCGGATTGAGGCTCACCGCCCTGCCGAATGCGCCGATCGCCGGATCGCGGCGGTTGGACTTGGCGAACAGGATGCCGAGGTTCACCCACGGGCCGGCGTGATCCGGGAAATCCCGGGTCAGGGAGATGAAGGCCTCCTCCGCCTCGGCGATCTGGTTGTCGCGCCACAGCTTCATCGCCGCGTCGAAGCGCGCGTTGGGATCGCCCTTGTCGATCGGTGCCGCGGACTCCGCGGGCGTGGCGGACGGCGGTGCGGGCGATTCACTCTTGCGGGTCAGCGCGCCGCAGGCGCTCAGCGCCAGGGCCAGCACCGGAACGGCAGCGGCCACACCGGCCGAGCGCAACATGCTGCGCGCGTCAGTCGAGAGTTTCATAGCGTTCCTCGCCTTGTTCACGCTTGCCGTAGCGCGCCGGCACCAGCTCGGCCAGCGCCTGTGCGCTGCGCGCGATCCACAGGTCATAGGTGCCGGTGGCGATGCGGCGCAGGTTGGTTTCGTGCGTCTGGATCGCCTGCTCCTCGAAGGGATAGGCCTGTTCTTCGAGCAGCAGGTCGTACTGCTCCAGTTCCAGCGCACTGAGCTTGCGCGGCCGTTCCGATTCCAGCAATGCCTTGCCGAAGTCGCGGTACACCACGCCGAGTTCGTAAGTCGCGGCGGTGGTGGTCTCGGCGAATCCGTAGCCGGCGGCCTTGCCGAGCCAGCGGATCGCTTCCTCCATCGCCTGCTTCTTGCGCGGCAGGCTGCGTTCGATCGGCAGGGTCAGCCGCTGTGCGCGCGTGTCGTCCGCTGCCATGCGTCCCAGGTCGAGACTGGATTGCGCCGCGAGGGCCTTCGAGCGCGGGCTGCGCTCGCCGCCGGCCGTCTCGTCGGCGGTCACCAGTTCGCGCAGCCACTGCGACAGGCGCGGCGTGTTGCCGCTGGCGCGCGCGTACTCGACCAGCCGCGCGCGCGCATCGAGCGCGCGGTCCAGCGGGCGCGGGAAGTTCCTGACATAGGTTTCGTAGGCGGCCTCGGCCTCCGCGGTGGACTTACCCTCGTCGAACAGTGTGGCCGACAGCCATGCCGCCTCGCGGCGCACGTCCACGGTCTCGCTGCCGCGGCCGGCGATGCGGGCGTAGGCCCGCGCGGCGTCGAGCGGCTTGTTGTCCTTCTGGTAGGCGACCGCGAGCTTCTTGTCCACGTCGGCTTCGAGCGGATGGCCGGGGAACAGCTTGCGGAAACCTTCGAGCACGCGCGCGGCGCCGCCCCAGTCCTGCAGCGCGATCAGCGCGGCGGCGCCGTCGTACTCGGCCGTGGCGCGGATCTTGGAATCCGGCGCCGCCTGGCCGACGCGCAGGAAGTGGAAGGCCGCGGTCTTCAGATCGTTGGCGGCGCGAGCGCCTTCACCCTGCTTGTAGATCGACGCGGCGAGCTGTTCGACGATCTGCGCGCGTTCGGCCGACTTGGGCGAGGTCAGCTTCAGCTCCTCCGCGAACGCGGTCTCGGCCTGCGGATAGCGTGCCTGCGCGAAGTGCGCATCGCCGGTGACGCTCCAGGCGATACGGCGCAGGCGACCGTCCACGGTGCGGTCCGCCTTGAGCACGCGCTCGGCGACCGCGATCGCGCGGTCATAGTCCTTGAGCTCGAACAGATCCTGCGCGGCCTGCGTGAGTACCGGGTACTTCTGCGGATGTCCCGGGAAGCTGTCCGCGAGCTTGAGGCTGGCGTCGATCGCCGATTGCAGCGCGGCCGGACGCTGCTCGGCCGGCACTTCCGTGGCGTGCTTCTGATAGGCGAGCACCGCGGCCTGCGCGGCCTCGCCGGCACGGCGGTGCGCGGGATAGCCGTAGGCCGTGCGATCGTATTCGAGCGCCGCGTCCAGCGTGCGGCCGCCGTCGAGCAGCGCGTCGCCGAGCAGAAAGTTGACGTCCGGCAGTTGCTCGTCCTTCGGGTACAGCTCGATGATGCGCCGGTACCAGCGCGCGGCGAGCAGAAAATCCGCCTGGTTCTGCGCGGGCCGACCCTGCGCCGTGTCCTGCTGCGCGCGCGCGTGGTAGTGCCGCGCCAGGTCCTCGATGGTCTTGCGCAGTTGGGCCATCACCTCGGCGGTGGCCGGCTGGCCGTTCCAGTACGGTGCCGCAGGATCATAGGTGGTGGCGTAGCGCTCCTTTTCCTGCACCACCAGGTCGCGGAAGCCGCCCGCCTCGTGCGCGGCGATCACGCGCATCTGGAAGCCGGGCGCCAGCGGCGAGGCTGGATAACGCTGGATGAAGGCGGCGTAGGCGCCGGCGGCATCGGTGTAGCGCTCGCGGTCGAGGAGCGCCTGGCCGAGCGCGACGTAGATCAGCGGATAGAACCGTGGGTCGCCGTGGGCGGCGAGGTAGTCGTTGAGCGCCGGGCCGCCGCCCAGCGAAGCCAGCGACAGCGTGATCACGCGCAGCGAGTCACGCACCAGGTCCGCGCGGCTGCGTGCGACGCGTTCCAGCGCCGGTTCGGGTTCGATCAGCAGTTCCCCGCCCGGCAGGTTGTTGTCGAGAATGACCAGGAAGGTCGCGATCGACTCCTCGTACTTCGACTGCTTGTACTGCGACCAGCCGTATTTGTACTGCGCGGATTCGAAGAACGGCGTCGCGTCCTTGAGATCCATCACCGCCTTGTATTCGACTTCCGCCTCGGCATAACGGCTGCGGTAGAACAGCAGCTCGGCACGGCGGAAGCGCGCATCGCCGACCAGCCGCGAGTCCGGATGTTTCTGCGTCAGCCGCTGCAGCGTGTCGATCGCGGCATCGGTTTCGCCGAGATTCTGCTGCGCGCGCGCCATCTGGTAGTAGATGCGGTCGTTGTCCTTGCTGAGCGGATCGGACTTCAGCAGCTTCTGGTACAGGGCCAGCGCCTCGCGCAGGGACTTCTCGGACGTCTCGGTGACGCCGCGTGCATCCTCCATCTGCACCTGCAGGTCGGCGAGGCGGCGTTCGGCCTCGGCGCGGGTGGCCGGGTCGGGCGCGAGTTCGAGCAGCTTGCGATAGTTCTCCAGCGCCTTTTCCGGATCGGCGGCGATCGGCTCCGAGCGGATGATCGGCAGCACATCGACCGACGGCTGTTCGAGCCTGCCGATGGTCTTGCTGATCGCCGGAGCACTTTCCTTGACGACCTGCGGCGTGCAGCCGCCCAGCGTGATGGCCGCCGCCAGAGCCACGGGCCAGTGGTGCCACCGTCGATTACTGGTCATTCGCGTCGCCCTTGATCTGGCGGTCGTAGAGCCGCGCGAGCGCGAAGCGTGCCTCGACCAGATAGGCCTCGATCTGGCGCTTCTGCCCATCCAGCTCGGCGAGCGCCATGTCCTGCAGCAGCTTCGACTGCTCGGCCGCGGTGGCCGCGAGCGGGGCGCGCAGCGCGGCGATGCGCTGCTGCGTGGCGCGCGCGCGCTCGAGCGGACCGTTGAACCCGGAGCGCGGGCCGGACAGCGCCAGCGCGGGCCGGATCGCGGGCGTCTCCGGCGCCGGCGCGGCGTAGCGGCCGGGCGCGGCGAGCGTGGTGTCGGCGCGCAGCCGGATCGGCAGTCCGGCCCAGGGCGGCGTCCAGCCGCTGCGGGCGCGGCGCACCTGTTCGTCGGCGTTGGCCGACGGCCGTTCGCCGCGGGCGTAGCTGACTTCCACGCCGGCCAGGCGCTTGGACCAGCTTTCCAGCGTGCGCATCATCATGCGCAGGTCGCGGTAGTTCTTCAGGGCCTCCTGGAACCGGTGTTCGGCGATCAGGCTCTGCAGGAAGTAGGTCTCCGGGGCGTCGGGAAGGTCGAGCAGCTGCCATTTCCACCCTGCCTCGGAGTCCACCTCGCGGCGCACGATGGTCTCGACCATGCGTCCCTGGCGGATCGAAGCGATCGCCGCATCCATGCGGCCTCGCGCGGTTTCCAGCACCTCGACCGCGCGTTCGTAGTACTGCAGCGCCTGCGTGTAGGCGCCGAGGCGGTCGAGCGTGAAGGGGATCGCGAGCCAGGCCTCCTGCACCGCGGCGTCCATCGGGTCGCGCGAGATCAGTTCGACCCACGGCACCAGCGCGCGCTTGAGATCCTCTTCCTCGCGCTTGCTGGCGCGGGTCAGTCGAAACGCGCTCAGGCCGGCGCGCTTGAAGATGTCGTCCTCGGCATAGCCGGGCCGCAGCAGCACGCCGAGCGTCGAGAACGTGGTGAACGGCGTAGCGTCGAGGCTCTCGTCGCCGACCGGGGCTTTCTGGATGCGCTCGCCCTGCGGCGCCAGTGCCGACCAGCCCAGGCCGAGCAGCGCGCGGTTCGAGAACGGACCCTCGACCCGCACGCGCTCGAAGACCGGCTGTGCGGTGCCACCCTGCTTGGCTTCGAGGAAGTGCCAGCCCAGGCTCAGGTTGGCGCGGTCGCGCAGGGCCAGTTCCTCAGCGTTGCGCGGCACCAGCCGGCCGACACGGTCGAGCACGGTCTGGCCTTGCGGTGCGCGGCCGTCGTTGATCAAGGCGATGCCGAGGTTGTACAGCGCGAACGGAGACTGCTCGCGCGACGAGGTGCCTTCGGCGAGGATCTCCGCGGCTTCGCCATAGCGTGCGTCACTCATCAGCACGCGCGCCAT
Source organism: Fontimonas sp. SYSU GA230001 (assembly GCF_040066175.1). Lineage (NCBI taxonomy): Bacteria > Pseudomonadati > Pseudomonadota > Gammaproteobacteria > Nevskiales > Nevskiaceae > Fontimonas > Fontimonas sp. SYSU GA230001. The sequence continues at coordinate 228,273 of NZ_JBEAAM010000001.1, read as the reverse complement.
CAGGTCCTGCCACTCGAGCCGGAGCTCCGCGGGCAAGGTGCTGCGCAGGCGCGACAGCGTCGCGCGGGCCTCGGCGGTGTAGCCGCGCTGGTAGTCGAACGCGGCGACCCGCAGCTGCGCGCGTGCCGCTTCGAGCGGGTCGGCGGACGTGGCCGCCAGACGCCGGTACAAGGCTTCGGCGCGGTCGCGCATGCCGAACGACAGATAGTTGCCCGCCAGGCGGGTCTGCAGTTCCGCGGGCATGCGCAGCGGATCGGCGCGATCGGCCACGATCAGCAGCTCGACGATCGCCGAGAAATGCCGGTCGTTGTGGTCCAGATACTCCGCAGCGCGCACGCGCGGATCGGCGAGCGTGCCCGGCACGTAGATCTCGGCGGCCTGGGCGGAAGCCAGCGCGCCGGCCAGCAGGGCAGATGCCAGCGCGCCGGCCATCGGACGGAGTCTCATCGCTGCCTCCGCCACTCTTTCATGCTGGTCCTGATCTGGTCGCCGAAACGGCTGGCGCGGCTGAGATGGAATTCGAGTTCGGATTCCCGGTAGTCCTTGTCGAAGATCGCCTCGTACTGGCCGGTCACTGGCGGACTGTCCGGTGCGGTGTCGGCGTAGCGACCGCTATAGCTGAAGCGGATGCGGTGCGGCCCGACCGCCACGGCGGTGCGCAGGACACGCTGGGCGCTGTTCGCGGCGAGCAGCGCCCGGGCCTCAGTCTCGTCGTAGCGATACAGCTCGTCCGGTCCGCCGTCGATGGCGATGCGGATCTCGTCGAGCAGCAGTCCGCGGATGGCCAGGCTGACGTAGATGGAGACCCGCTGGTCCTCCGGCGCCAGCACCGCGTTCTCGACCGCCTGCGCATCGCGGCTGACGTCCAGCACCTCGTCCTTGAGTGCCTGGATCGCCTGATCGAGCCGGATCGCCCGGTCGGTCATGTCCTGCGTCTGCGCCGCGGCCGACAAGGGCAGGAGGGCAACGAACAGCAGGCGTGACAGGCTGCGGCCACGAATCGAGCGCATGCGTGTGGGGAGGGGTCGTTATTGTCCGGGCAGTTTAGCAAATGCACCGCAGGCCTCGGCCGCGGATGATCTCCGGCGTCGATGGCAGGACGAGCGGCGCGGCCGGTCGTGACAGGGGTCGGTCGCGCAGTCCTGCGACGGGTCCGGCCACGCTGGAAATCCGTCACGAAATCGCTACAATACGCGCCCTTTCAGCGGCCTCGTCGCCGCTTTTGTCATTGGATAAAGACATGGTAACGATTCGTTTGGCCCGCGCCGGCGCGAAGAAGCGGCCGTTCTACCACGTGGTGGCGACCGAGAAGAGCAATCCGCGCGATGGCCGCTTCATCGAGCGTCTGGGCTACTACAACCCGAACGCCAAGGGCGCCGAGCAGAAGCTGGTGCTGGATCTGGCCAAGGTCGAGCAGTGGCAGAAGAAGGGCGCGCAGGTGTCGGAGCGCGTGGCGTACCTGATCAAGTCGGCGCCCAAGGCCGCGGCCTGAAGCCATGACCGGTCGCCGGGTGACGCTGGGCCGCGTCGCCGGTGTGTACGGCGTCCGCGGCTGGCTGCACATCGATGCGCAGACCCGCCCGGCGACCAGGATCCTGAAGTACCCGCGCTGGTGGCTCCGGCAGGGCGATCAGGAGACCGAGGTCCGGTTGATCGAGGGACGCGCGCACGGCAACGGCGTGGTCGCCCATCTCGGGAACGCCCAGGGCCAGGCGATCGACGACCGCGATGCTGCGGCGCGCCTGGTCGGCGCACAGATTCAAGTCGGCAGGGAGGACCTGCCGAAGCTGCCGAAAGGGCAGTATTACTGGGTCGATCTGATCGGCCTGGACGTGGTGGGCAGGTCCGGCGCGCGGCTCGGCCGTGTGCGGGACGTGACCAGCAATGGCGTGCAGGATGTGCTGGTGGTGGACGACGCGGGTTCCGAACGGCTGATCCCGTTCGTGCGCGGCCCCATCATCAAGCGCGTGGAGCTGGCGGCAGGACGCATCCTGTGCGAGTGGGACGCGGATTACTGAGATGCGAATCGAGGTGATCAGCCTGTTCCCCGAGTGGGTTGAGCAGGTCGCACGGCACGGCATGCCGCGCATCGCGGTCGAAGTCGGAGCTTTGTCGCTGCACGCGCGCGACCTGCGCGACAGCAGCGGGAACCGCTGGCGCCGCGTCGATGACCGGCCTTACGGCGGCGGGCCGGGGATGGTGATGGAAGCCGAGCCGCTGACGGCCGCGGTGGCGGCGGCGAAGAGGTCGCTCGGCGGGGCACCCAGGGTGGTGCTGATGTCGCCGCAGGGCGAGCGTTTCGACCAGCGATGGGCGGAACGGCTGGCGCAGGAGCAGAGCCTGATATTGCTCTGCGGCCGGTACGAAGGGCTCGATGAGCGCTTCGTGCAGGCGGAAGTGGATTTCGAGCTGTCGCTGGGCGACTTCGTGTTGTCCGGCGGCGAGCTGGCGGCGATGGTGGTCATCGACGCCGTGGCAAGATTGCTGCCCGGAGTGCTGGGGCACGCGCAGTCGGCCGAGAACGATTCGTTCTCGAACGGACTGCTCGATCACCCGCACTACACGCGCCCGGAAACCTGGCGCGGCCAGGCGGTGCCGGAGGTGCTGCTGTCCGGTGACCATGCGCGCATCGCGCGCTGGCGCCTGAAGCAGGCCCTGGGACAGACGTGGTTGAAGCGGCCCGATCTCCTCGAGGGGATCGAGCTGGACGACGAGGCAAGGACGCTGCTCGGGGAGTTCATCTCCGAACAGCGAGTCAACGGGTAACCGCAGTTTTTTGGGTGAAGACGATGCGCGCGAACAAGATCATTTCCGCGATTGAGGCGGAGCAGATGACCAAGAAGGTCCCGGACTTCCGTGCCGGCGATACCGTCGAGGTCAAGGTCAAGGTGAAGGAAGGCGACCGCGAGCGCCTGCAGGCCTTCGAGGGCGTGGTCATCGCCAAGCGCAACCGCGGCCTGCACTCCGCGTTCACCGTGCGCAAGGTGTCGCACGGCGAGGGCGTGGAGCGCGTGTTCCAGACCTACAGCCCGCAGGTCGCCGAGATCAGCGTCAAGCGCCGCGGCGACGTGCGTCGCGCCAAGCTGTACTACCTGCGCGACCTGTCCGGCAAGGCTGCGCGCATCGCCGAAAAGCTGTCCTGAGCGCCAGCGCCGGCTACGGCGCCTGCGTCCGGTCGCGGTTTCGACCCCGGGGTCCGTCACGGGCCCCGGGGTTTTTCGTGCGCGCTTGAAAGCGTGATTTCCGCCCCCACTGCTGCCGCATCACGAATGACAACCGGGAGTCATAGACGATGAGTGCGACGGCAGACACGCCGCAGGCCACTAGCGAGAAGCGGGAGTTCCAGGCCGAAGTGCGTCAGGTCCTGCACCTGATGATCCATTCGCTGTACTCCAACCGCGAGATCTTCCTGCGCGAGCTGATCTCCAATGCCTCCGATGCCTGCGACAAGCTGCGTTTCGAGGCGATCGGCAAGCCGGAGATGCTCGGTGCCGACGAGCTCGTCATCGAACTGATTGCGGACCCCGCCGCCGGCACGCTGACGGTGCGCGACAACGGCGTCGGCATGTCGCGCGAGGAAGTGATCGACAACCTCGGCACGATCGCGCGCTCGGGGACCAGGCGCTTCCTCGAAGCCCTGTCCGGCGACCAGAAGAAGGACGCGCAGCTGATCGGCCAGTTCGGTGTCGGTTTCTACTCCGCGTTCATCGTCGCCGACCGCGTGACCGTGCTGACCAAGCGTGCCGACGCCGACGCGGTGCGCTGGGAGTCGGACGGCGAGGGCGAGTTCACCGTCGAGCCTTCGTTCAAGACCGATCGCGGCACCGAGGTGATCCTGCATCTGCGTGACAATGCGCGGGAGTTCCTGGAGGACTACCGGCTGCGTGCGATCGTGCGGCGCTACTCGGACCACATCGGCCTGCCGATCCGCCTGAAGAAGGACAAGGGCGAGCCGGAGACGCTCAACCAGGCGCGCGCGTTCTGGACGCGTCCGAAGAGCGAGCTCAAGGACGAGGACTACGAGCAGTTCTACCAACACCTTTCGCACGACTTCGACAAGCCGCTGGCCTGGGCGCATCACCGCGTCGAAGGCACGCTCGAATACACCTCGTTGCTGTACATCCCGGCTACTGCGCCGTTCGACCTGTGGGACCGCGAGCACGCGCGCGGCGTGCAGCTCTACGTCAAGCGCGTCTTCATCATGGACAAGGCGGCCGAGCTGCTGCCACCGTACCTGCGCTTCGTGCGCGGCCTGGTCGATACCGCCGACCTGCCGCTCAACGTGTCGCGCGAGATCCTGCAGAACAACCGCACGGTCGAGAAGATCCGCAGCGCACTGGTCAAGCGCGTGCTCGACCTGCTCGACGAACTGGCGGAGAAGCGTCCCGACGACTACGCGAAGTTCTGGACCGCCTTCGGCGCCGTGCTCAAGGAAGGCATCGTCGAGGATGCCGGCAACCGCGAGCGCATCGCCCGACTGTGCCGCTTCCATTCGACCGCGCAGACCGACAGGCCGGAGGTGTCGCTGGATGCCTATCTCGGCCGCATGCCGGATGGGCAGGACAAGATCTACTACCTCACCGCGGACACCCTGTCCGCCGCGCGCGGCAGCCCGCACCTGGAGGGTTTCCGTGCGCGGAACTTCGAGGTGCTGCTGCTGACCGACCGCATCGACGAATGGCTCGTGTCGCACCTGACCGAGTACCAGGGCAAGAAGCTGGAATCGGTGGCGCGCGCATCCAAGGACGTGGAAAGCAGGATCGAAACCGCGGACAAGGCGCGGCTCGAGGGCGAGTTCAAGGAGGTGCTGGAACGCGCGCAGCGCGTGCTCGGCGGCCGCGTCGAGTCGGTGCGCCTGTCGTCACGCCTGACCGAGTCGCCGTCCTGCCTGGTCGCGGCCGAGCATGCGCTGTCGCGGCGGCTGGAGGAGATCCTCAAGCGCGCCGGCGAGAGCCTGCCGCCGTCGAAGGCGATCCTCGAACTCAACGGCAGTCACCCGCTGGTCGCACGGCTCAAGGACGCGGCGGATGAAGCCGCCTTCAGCGATCTGGTCGAGCTGCTCTACGGACAGGCGGTGCTCGCCGAAGGCGGCCAGCTCGAAGACCCGTCCGCGTTCGTCAAGCGGCTCAACGCGCTGCTGCTCGGCAGCCTGAGCGAAAGGCCGCGGATCCTCCTGTAGTGGCTATCTCAGGATTCTCACCGCCTCAACGAAGTGCTTGCGCCAGTACGGCAGGTCGATCGCGGCGACGATGACGGCGCGGCCGGAGGCGGGCGCGTGGATGGCCTGGCCTTCGCCGAGGTAGATCGCGACGTGGTCCACCGCGCCGCTGCGCGCGAAGCGGTAGAACAGCAGGTCGCCGGGTTCGATGTCGCTCGCGTCGATGCGGTCGCCGGCCGCGCGCTGTTCGAGCGTCGTGCGCGGCAGACGGATGCCGGTCTGAGCAAAGACGTACTGCACCAGTCCGCTGCAGTCGAAGCCCTCCGGCGTCGCGCCGCCGTAGCGATACGGCCGGCCGACCTGGCCAAGCGCGTCGAGCACGATCTGATGACGGAGGGCGGGATCGACGCGCACCGCCTTGCCGCCGCCGCAGGCGGCCAGCGTCAATGCGATGGCGACGGCGAAGACTCGCAGCGTGCGGCTCACGCCGCCGGCGGCGCCGTCTGCTGCATCGACGGCCGTTCGCAGAACGCGGCGTGCCAGGCCGCGAGCTGCGGCGCGTGCTTGCGCCATTCCAGATAAGGCATGCGCAGATCGAGATACGCCAACGCGACGCCGGCGGTGATCTCGACGACGCTCGGGGTCTGCAGGCCGAGGCTGCCGGCTTCGCGTTCCAGCAGGTCGATGCTGCGCCGAATGACTTCGGCCTGGCGGTCGAGATACGGCGTGTAGACGATGCTTTCGGGCCGGCGCTTTTCCAGCACGGTCGCCACCGCGGCATCGATGATGCCCTCGGCCACCTGCTGCAGGCGCAGTGCGGCCCAGCGCCGGCTGCCGCGCGGCAGCGGCGCGATGCCGCTGTGGCGCGACTGCAGATACTCCAGGATGAGTCCGGAGTCCGGCAGCGCCTCGCCGCGATCGGTGACCAGCGTCGGGATCTTCGACAGCGGATTGGCTGCCAGCAGGTCCGGCGGTGGATTGAACGGGTCGGCGAGGATTTCCTCGACCTGGTCGGCGATACCCAGCTCGATCAGGGCGACGCGCACCTTGCGCGAGTACGGTGATGTCTTGCTGCTGAACAGGCGCATCCGGGCTCTCGTCGGGCTCAGGGTTGGGCCGTGGCCGTGTGCTTGAGCAGGGCGTGGCTCTGCTGTGCCAGGTACTGGTGGATCAGCTCGATCTGCTCCGGCGGCAGCAGGTGCCCGAAGGGCGGCATGCCGCGCACGGCCCGCGAACCGGCGACGATGGCGTTGAACTCGGCGTGCGTCTGTGCCGACATGTAGCGCAGGTCCGGGACCAGGCCGGAGCTGATGCCGGCGACGCCGTGGCACGACGCGCAGACGCCGTGGTACAGGTCCTTGCCGAGGGCGATCTGCTCCGGCGTGGCGGTGACCTCGGGCGGCTGCGGCACCGCGACCGGCAGGTTGCGCGGTTCCGGCAGCGTGGCCTTGCCGCCGAGCTTGAAGGTGAGGATGCGCGCTTCCGGCTGCATGCGCGTCTGCGGTTCGAGCGCGCCGGCGACCGCAGTGGCGAACACGCCGCCCCAGCCGGCCATCACCGTCATGTACTGCTCGCCATCGATGCGGTAGGTGATCGGTGCGGCGATGACGCCGGTGTTGGCCGATGCCTGCCACAGCAGCTTGCCGCTGTCGGCGGCGTAGGCGACGACCCTGCGGTCGGCGGTGCCCTGGAAGACGAGATTTCCGGCCGTCGTCAGCGTGCCGCCGTTCCACGGCGCTTCGTAGTCCACCGCCCAGACCTGCTTCTGCTGCACCGGATCCCACGCGACGAGCATGCCGCGCGAGCCATCGACGCCGATCTTTGCGAGTTCGTCCGGATCGTCGGGCAGGCGGATCGGTGCGACGCCGACGTTCCACAGGTTGGGCGCGACCGCGGGACGCTGGCCGAAGTCCTCGTAGAGCATCGCCGTGAACTGCGCCGGGACGTAGACCAGCCCGGTCCTGGGGTTGTACGACATCGGCTGCCAGTTGTGCGCGCCGAAGGCGCTGGGCGTGACCAGCTTCGGGCCTTGGCTGTAGTCGGCCTCGCCGGTGAGGATCGGCCGGCCGTTCGCGTCGAAGCCGGAGGCCCAGTTGGTCGGCACGAAGTTCTTCGCCGAGATGAACGCGCCGGTGACGCGGTCGATGACGAAGAAGAAGCCGTTCTTCGGCGCCTGCATCAGCACCTTGCGTTCCTGGCCGTCGATCTTCAGGTCGGCGAGGATGATGTGCTGCGTGGCCGTGTAGTCCCAGCTGTCGCCCGGCGTGGTCTGGTAGTGCCAGACGTAGGCGCCGGTGTCCGGCTTGAGCGCGACGATCGACGACAGGAACAGGTTGTCGCCCTTGCCCTCGGAACGGTACTTGATGTTCCACGGCGAGCCGTTGCCGGTGCCGATGTAGAGCAGGTCGAGTTCGGGGTCGTAGGCCATCGAATCCCAGACCGTGCCGCCGCCGCCCTGCTTGTAGTACTCGTCGCCGGACCAGGTCTTGCGCGCCATCTCCAGGGCCTCGCTCTCCGGTCCCTGTTTCGGATCGCCGGGCACGGTGTAGAAGCGCCAGGCCAGCGCGCCGGTCTCGGCGTCGTAGGCGCTGACGTAGCCGCGTGCGCCCAGTTCGGCGCCGCCGTTGCCGATCAGCACCTTGCCCTTGATCACGCGCGGCGCGCCGGTGATCGTGTAGTTCTGCGACTGATCGACGGTGACGACCGACCAGACCGGCTTGCCGGTCTTGGCGTCGAGGGCGATCAGGCGGCCGTCGTAGGCGCCGACGAACAGTTTGCCGTTCCACGCGGCGAGCCCGCGGTTGACCGGGCCGCAGCAGCCGCGGCCGGCGACCGCCTTGGGCACCTCGGGATCGTACTTCCACAGCAGCGCGCCGGTGCGCGGATCGAGCGCATAGACGATGCTGAACGCGCCGGTGGTGTACATCACGCCGTCGATGACCAGCGGTGTGGCCTCGGTGCCGCGGTCGATGTCGAGCTTGTAGGTCCAGGCCAGGCCCAGCCCGGCGACGTTCTGCTCGTTGATCTGCGCCAGCGGCGAGTAGCGCTGCTCGGAGTACGTGCGCCCGTGGCTGAGCCACTGGTCGGGTTCGTTGTCCGCCTTGACCAGTCGCTGCGCATCGACGCGGGCTGCGGGCGCGGGGGTCGCGGCGGGTGCCGCCGGTGCGGTCCGGTCGCTCTTGCCGCAGGCCGCCAGCAGCAGTGCTGCGCCGGCGGCCGGCAGCGCGATCGAAGACAGGCTGAGGTACGTCCGCATGGGGGGATCTCCGCAGGGGGTGCGTGGTCAGTGGATGTCAGGGGCGCGGCGTCGTGCGCGCAGCAGTGCGAAGCATAGAAGAATCCACAGCCACTGCTCTGTCAGCGCACCGCCCGACCGGCGTGGGCTGCCGCCGGTGGTCGTGCCCGTGGTCGTGCCACCGGTCGTGCCGCCCGTGGTCGTGCCACCGGCCGTGCCACCGGTGGTGCTGCCGCCGGTGGTGCCTCCCGTGGTCGTGCCGGTCGTGCCGCCGGTCGTCGTCCCACCCGTCGTTCCGCCGGTGGTGGTTCCGCCGCCGCCGATCTGCACGTTGACCGCGCGTACCGCCGAGCCGTTGCCGGCGTCGTCATAGGCGCGTAGCAGCAGGGTATGCACGCCATCGGCGAGCGCCGGCAGCGTCAGCGCATCGGCCGCGCCTGCGTTCGCGCCGACCGGATAGGCCGCGCCCAGCGGCGTGGCCGCGGCCCAGTCCGGTTCGACCGCGCCGGCCGACACCCGCACGCGGTACTCCGCCGCGCGGCCGCAGTCGCGGTCGTCGCCGGTGGCGACGAAGTGGAGTGTGACCTGCGCGCCATTGACGGTCGCCGCCAGATCGCGCACCGGGTAGGGCCGTTCGGCATCGGTGTTGTAGTTGCCGGTGCGGCGCGCGTCGTGGCTGACTTCCGGCCACTGCGACAGCGCCGTGCAGTCGGCAGTGCCGTTGATGGGTACGGCGGTGCGATACAGGCGCAGATAGCCTTCGCGCGTCACCGTGGCCAGATGCAGGAAGCCGGCGTCGCTGCCCGGCACCGGCGCGCGCCCGACCGCGGCCGAGGACACCGTCCAGCCGCCGGTGTGATGGCGGGTCGCGGTCAGGTCGGTGCTGGTGGCGCCGGCGATCACCGTGTCGTTGATCGCGGTGCCCTGGATCACTTCGGCGCGGCCGTCGCCGGTGACGTCGGCGAAGATCGGCGCGTTGAGGAACTGCAGGTCGTTGACGGTCAGCGGCGCATTCGGCTCGTACTGGCCGGTCGCGGCGTTCCACAGCTGCAGGTGATCCTCGGCGCCGATCGAGCGCTCGTCCACCGCGGCGATCGACAGCGCGCGGCGCAGGCCGGCGCCCGGTCCGGCGATGGTCATGTGCAGGCCGCCGTCGATCGAGCCGGCCGCCAGGCCGCCGACCGCGATCAGGCTCGGCAGGTCGGCGGCGGTGCTGAGCGGCCCCTTCACGGCGTTGGCGAGCGTGACGGCCTTGCCGTCCGGGCCGGTGCCGAGCGCCGAGCGGCCGTCGGCGGCGAGCACGTAGCCGGAGCCGGCGGCCGAAGCGACGGCGATGCGCACCGCGCCGGATGCGGCATCCCGGAAGATCACCGGCTGCGTGTTGACGCCGGAGCCGACCGTCGGCAGCAGTTCGGTGATCAGCATCGCCAGCTTCGCCGGCCAGCCGGGCTTGTAGGCCTGGTCCTGGGTGTGCGGCGTCGCCGCCTGCGCCGGGGTGGCGGGATGGTCGGCGCCGTCGTTCCACAGCGCATAGACGCGCGCATTGCCGGGCCCGAGCAGCAGGCCGGCCGCCTGGTAGGCGGGGTCGATCGTCGCGTTGGGTGTTTCGACGTATTCCTCGTTGTTGCCGACGACGATGTCGAGCTGGCCGTCGCCGTCGATGTCGGCGAGCGCCGGCGTGCGCAGGATCTTCATGCCGAAGCGCGCGCCGGAATCCGGCGTGTAGGTGACGAAGCGGGTCTGCGGGTCCATGTCGGCGACCTTGGCCGGGTCGCGCAGGATCACCGGCCAGCCGCTCATCGGCGTGCCGTCGGCGTGCCAGACATAGACATGGCCGTCGCTGGCGCCGGCGACGATCTCCAGGCCCGGATAGGCCGGATCGATGTCGCCGACGGAGGGATTGCTGATGAAGCCCCAGTCGCGGCGGTTGAGCTTGTTGCGCAGCTTGACCGGCGCGAAGTCGTCGCAATCCGGCCGCGTCGCCGGGCCACAGGGCGCTTCGCGCGACAGGCTGTAATCGACGGTGACCGGGAAGCCTGCGCGCAGGCTGCCGTCCGGTTCCCACACATACAGACGGCCCTCGTGATCGGCGGCGATGATCTCGACGATGCCGTCGTCGTCGAGATCGGCGATCGCCGGCGCGCCGAGCAGGAAGGGCGACAGGAAATCGTCCGGCACGTCGCCGCGCGTGTAGGCGTTGTCGCCGTGCAGCGGGATGTAGGCCGCGCTGCCGGGGCCGTGCAGGCCGACGGTGGACAGCGGCAGGCTGCGTACCGGCCAGCCCGGCAGCTCGGTGCCGGCGACGACGTCGGTGTAGGCATGCACGAGGCCGTCGCCGGTGTAGAGCAGCAGCTCGTCGCGGCCGTCGCCGTCGATGTCGTGGAAGCTCGGCGAGCCGCCGCCGTCGCTGGGCTTGCCGCGCAGGCCCAGATCGTCGCGCATCACCGTCTCGGTCGCCGCATAGACATCGACCTGCTTCTGCATCACCGCCTCGTTGGCGATCGTGTCGGCGCTGTTCGCCGGATGCGCGATCACGCGCAGGCGCAGGCGGATGGCGTGCGACTCCGGCAGGTGCGCGCTGACCGGGTCGGTGGCCGTGGTGAAGGGATTCGTCGCCGCGGCCTGGCGCGTAGCGATCTCGCCGATGGCGATGCGGCCGAGCTCGCCGCTGTGCGCCGCCGTCAGCCCGGTCTCGCGGCGGATCTCGTACCAGGGCCCGTTCGAGCGTTCGGCGCTGCCGGCAGCGGCCGTGGACTGGCCGCCGGCGGCGAGGTAGTCGAGGCCCTGCACGTGCGGCGCCCATTCGAGCACGTAGTCGTAAGTGCCGCCCTGCGCGGTGACGCGGTTGGCGGCGACGCGGCCGCGGATCACCATCATGTCCGGCAGCAGCGGATCATCCGGGATCAGCAGCGAGCGGTCGCTGCGATAGCCGTATTGGCGCCACCAGCGCGGTGACTCGATATACGCCTCCGGCGGGATGCGGTCCTGCGCGGTCAGGCTCGCCGGTCCCTCGATGCGGTCGCCGACGCCGGTGACGCCCTGACGGCCGATGTGGCGCAGCAGCCGGCCGTTGTTGGCGCGGCCATAGCCGGTGAAGAAATCCCAGCCCTGCACGGTGTTGTAGCGCGCCGCGCCGGGGATCGTCGTGACGTAGTTGTTGGCCGGCGCATAGGGCACGAGCACGTCGTCCGGCGCCTGGTCACAGTAGGCGTGCGGGCCGGGGCAGGGCGAGGAGAAGTCGATGTCGTCGGCGGACACGCGCCAGAGCTGGCGCATCTCCTCGGCCGACAGCGGGAAGCTGCGCGTGCTGCCATCGTCGTCGCGGTAGCGGGACAGCTGGCCGCGCTCGTGTGCGTTGCGCGCCGCCGACTGCAGCAGGCCGGAGATGCCGGACGAGCGCCCGGTCGCTTCCGACGAGCAGCTGTCGGACGGGATCGACACATAGGTGTAGGCGCCGAAGTTGGTGCAGGCATTGAAGTACAGGTAGCTGTACGGTCGCGCCAGCGGTGCGGTGTTGGCCGGATGCACCGAGTTGACCGTCATGGTCTTGTCGTAGGCTGCCGGCCACATGTGGTGGCTGGCGTTCTCGTCGGCCTCGGACGCATTGACGATCACGCCGCGCGTGTAGGCGTAGTCGAGCGCGGCCTGGCCGTAGCTGGTGTGCGTGACCGTGCCGAGCGCTTCCTGCACGACCGCGGCGCCGTTGTCCACCGCATAGACCACGGCCGAGGCGAAGTGCGTGACGTCGGCGACGAACGAATCGCCGACGCGCAGCGACATCACCATGCAGTTCGGGCACTGCGAGCCTCGATCGAGCGGCACCTCGGCGGACGAGTCCTTGGCTTCGCCGGTGCCGTGGCCGTATTCGACCTCGTCACAGGGGTCGTTGTCGTTCTCGAAGAAGTCCCAGCCGGAGATGTCATCGACATAGCCGTTGCCGTCGTCATCGACGCCGTCGCTGAACAGGTGGATCAGGTCCTGCGGATCCTTGAGTCCATTGCCGTTGACGTCGGTGACGCGGCTGTCGTCGGCGTAGTCGGCCATGTTGAACACGCCGTCGCCGTTGACGTCGTAACCGCCGAAACGCGTGTCGCCGGGATTGGGGCCGCCCTGCGGCATCGGCAGCTCGCGGCGGTTCAGGTAGTGCTTGTTGACCAGCGATTCCTGGCGCTCGTGCCAGCGGATGCCCGAGTCCATCACCGCGATGACGACGTCGGGCCGGCCGGTGCTCACTTCCCAGGCGCGGTTGGTCGCCGCGCCCATCACGCCGTACAGCTCCTGCGGGTTGTTGGCGACCAGCGGGTCATAGCTCTCGGAAAAGCCGGGCGGCTCGCGGAAGTCGGTGAACTTGTATTCGCCGCTGCACGGAAAGTTGGCGGCCGCCAGTTCCGACCCGGATGCCGGGCTGCCGGTCGAGCAGTCGCCGTCGCGGATGAACAGGTAGGCCGGGTAGTCATAGACGTCGGCCGGCGCGGGCTGGCCGAACGGCACGATCGCAGAAGCCGACAGGGTGGCGCCGAGCGCGGCGCCGGCAGCGAGCGCCGCCCCGCGGCGGAAGCGATACGGGGCTGCGCGAGGCAGTCGGTGTGGCATGTCTCTCCTCCAGCGTTATGGTGTCGCCACGCATGCCGGCGCGGCGCGTCGATCTTACGGCAACCGGCCGGTTGCCGGCGCCGCGATCAGCCCGGCTCGGCGGACCCGCGGATCGCGCAGACGGCCTCGTGCGCCGAAAGGTGGATGCGCGCCTTGCCGAGTCGCTGGATCAGTCCGGTGTGCGCCAGGCGATCCATCACCGGACCTTTGACCTCGGCGAGATGCAGGTGGATGCCGCGCGCGGAAAGGCCGCGTTCCAGCGTGTCGAGCACGTCCAGCCCGCTGCTGTCCACATAGGCGACGCCGGACATGATCAGCGCGACGTGATTCAGCGGCTGATGCTCGACGATCAGGCGGTGCAGTTCGGACTCGACGCGCGGCGCATTGGCGAAGTACAGGTTCTCGTCGATGCGCACCAGCAACAGCCCGCGCCAGGTGCGCACCGGGTGGCGCAGCACGTTGCGGTAGTGCTCGGATTCACCGACGCGGCCGACGACGGCGATGTGCGGCCGGCTGGTGCGATACAGGAACAGCAGCAGCGACAGCGCCGCGCCGGCGAGCAGTCCGTGCTCGATGCCCAGCATCAGCACGCCGGCGATGGTCAGCGCCTGCGCCGCGGCGTCGCCCTTGTCGTAGGCCCAGGTGTGCCGCAGTGCGCGCAGGTCCACCAGCTGCCAGACCGCGACGACGATGATCGCCGCCAGAACGGATTTCGGCAGGCTGGCGAGCAGGCCGGTGAACAGGAAGGCGGCCAGCCCGACCCACAGCGCGGTGACGATGGCCGCGAGCTGCGTGCGTGCGCCGGCATCGAAATTGACCATCGAGCGGGCGAAGCCGCCGGCGACCGGCATCGCGCCGGCACAGGCCGCGGCGACGTTGGTCGCGCCCAGCGCGATCAGCTCCTGGTCCGGGTCGATCTTCTCGCCGCGGCGGAAGGCCAGGGCCTTGGCCACACCGATGCTCTCGACATAGCCGATCAGCGCGATCAGCGCCGCGGACGGCAGCAGCGCGAGCCAGCCGGGTGCGTGCAGGAAGGCCAGCGAAAGCCCGGGCAGCCCTTGCGGAATCGTGCCGACGACGGCGACGCCGTGGCGTTGGTGCGCGTCGAGCGCGGCGGACACCAGGGTCGCTGCCGCGACCACGAACAGCGGTGCCATGCGCGACAGCACCGCGGCTCGCTCCGGCCGGACACCGCGGGCGACGAGCAGGCGCTTGAGCGGCTCGCGGGCCAGGACCAGCAGCGCCAGCGAGATGAGGCCGAAAGCCGTCGTGGCCGGATTCAGACGCGAAGCCTGCTGGCCGATCTCGAGGAAGATCGCGATGAATCCGGCCTCGCGCGGGACCGGTATGCCACTGAGCGAGGACAGCTGCGTGGCGACGATGAAGATCGCCGCGCCCGTCGTGAAGCCGGACAGCACCGGATGGCTGATGAAGTGGGTCAGCCAGCCCAGGCGCAGCGCGCCCATCAGCAGCAGGATCACGCCGCTCGAGGCGGACAGGATCAGTGCACCGGCGAGATAGCGCTGCGGATCGCCGCCCGCAAACGGGATCAGGGCTGCGGACACCATGACGGCCGCCACCGCGACCGGGCCGACGGCGAGCGTGCGGCTGGTGCCGAGCCAGGCATAGACGATGACCGGGACCACGCTCGCATAGAGCCCGACCTGCGGCGGCAGCCCGGCGAGCAGGGCATAGGCCAGCGCCTGCGGGATCAGCAGGATCGCGGTGATGGTGCCGGCGAGGGCGTCCTCGGCCAGCAGCGCGCCGTTGCCCGCGCGCAGATCGGCCAGCAGTGGCAGCCAGTGGCGCGGGCGATCGGTCACGCGGACGCCGCTTGCGTGTTGGTCGGTCAAGCCTGCCCGCAGGCGAGGTTCGCCGGCACGGCGATGTCCATCAGCTTGGGGTTGGGCAGCTTGAGGTTGCGCATGATCTCGACGTACTGGCTTTCGGTCTTGCCGGCGAGGCGCGGGTTGCGCTGTTTCTCCTCGATGATCGAGGAGGAGGTCCAGCCCTTGTAGTCGTGTCCTGGATAGACCACGGTGTCGTCGGGCAGGCGGAATAGCTTGTTGACGATCGAATCCCAGCTCTTGTGCGGGTCGCCGGCCTGGAAGTCGGTGCGTCCGGTGCCGCGGATCAGCAGCACGTCACCGGTGAACACCGCGCGCGGCGCATCGGGCCCGAGCACGAAGCTGAAGGACTCGTCGGTGTGTCCCGGCGTATAGATCGCCTGCAGGCGGATGCCGTCCACATCGAGGATCTCGCCATCGCGCACGCGCGCCGACACGCACTGCGCCTTGGTGTACTCGCCCATCAGCGTCACGCAGCCGGTGGCGTCACGCAGCTCGCCGAGCGCGGTGATGTGATCGGCGTGGGTATGCGTGTCGATCGCGCGCACCAGCTTGAGTCCCAGCGCATCGATCGCGTCCAGGTACTGGGCCGTCTGCTCCTTGACCGGATCGATGATCAGCGCCTCGCGGCCACGGCCCGAGGCGAGCAGGTAGGTGTAGGTGCTCGAAACCGGATCGAAGAACTGCCGGAAGATCATGCGGAGCCCGAGTTATATATAACTAAAAGAAATAACGATATTCCTGAGTGGAATTGTAGTCCGATGCCCGCTATGCTTCAAGGCGAGCGCCGGAGCGCTGTGCCGATGATACCGATACCCGTATTCACAGAGACGCCCGACCGATCTCCAGCGGCGCGCGCGGCCGGGCGCGCGGACGCAGCGCGCGGGCGATCCGACGCGGCGCGCCTGCGCGAGGCGGACCCGATGAAATACTCCGGAGGGTTTGTTAGAGTCGCCGATACATCGCCGTCGTCCTGTCGCGAGGAGAAGAGATGACGCAGGTCCCCCCCAAGCCGGGACGCATCGTTCCGGCGCCCGAGAATTTTCTGTCGCCGATGGCCAAGGGGCGCCGTCGTGCGCTCAAGACCCTGCTCGGCGGCGGGGCCGCGGCGGCGGCCGGCACGGCGCTCGCAGCTGGCGAATCCGCACTCGGCGTGCCGCCCTGGTCGAAGACCCTCGGCAAGCCGGTCGGCGCGAATCCCTACGGTCTGCCTTCCGAATTCGAGAAGCACGTCATCCGCCGCGAATCGCCGGGCCTGACGACGACGCCGCAGTCCTCGGTCGTGTTCACGCCGCTGCAGAACCTGTTCGGCATCATCACGCCCAACGGCCTGCACTTCGAGCGCAATCATGGCGGTCGCCCGGACATCGATCCGTACCAGCATCGCCTGATGATCAACGGCCTGGTGCGCCAGCCCAAGATCTACACGATGAACGACCTGATGCGCTTCCCGTCGGTGTCGCGCATCCACTTCGTCGAGTGTGGCGCGAACTCGGCGATGGAATGGGCCAACGTCTCGGTGCCGACGGTGCAGTACACGCACGGCATGCTGTCCTGCGCCGAGTGGACCGGCGTGATGCTGTCGACGTTGCTGGACGACTGTGGCTTCGACAAGAAAAAGGCCAAGTACATCTTGGCGGAAGGTGCCGACGCCGCCAGTCTGACGCGCACGCTGCCGATCGAGATGGCGCTCGACGACGTCCTCGTCGCCTACGGCCAGAACGGCGAGATGATCCGCCCGGAGAACGGTTATCCGCTGCGCCTGCTGGTGCCGGGCGTGCAGGGCGTGTCCAGCGTCAAGTGGCTGCGGCGGCTGGAGGTCGGCGACCAGCCGTGGAGCCATCGCGAGGAGAGCCTGCACTACAGCGACCTGATGCCCGGCGGCATGAGCCGCCAGTACACCTGGATCCAGGAGTGCAAATCGGTGATCACCTCGCCGTCGGGCGGCCAGAAGCTGCTCGACAAGGGTTACTACCCGATCACCGGCCTGGCCTGGTCGGGGCGCGGGCGCATCAAGCGCGTGGACGTGTCCACCGACGGCGGGCGCAACTGGCGCACCGCCGAACTGCAGGACCCGATCCTGCCCAAGGCGCTGACGCGCTTCCGCATCGACTGGAACTGGAACGGCGAGCCCGCGCTGCTGCAGAGCCGCGCAGTGGATGAGACCGGCTACGTGCAGCCGAAGATGCGCCAGCTGCGCGAGGTGCGCGGCACGCGCTCGATCTATCACAACAATGCGATCCAGACCTGGAAGGTGGATCCGAGCGGGGAGGTCCACAATGTCCAGGTCTGAGCTGGCCGCCGCGCTGCTGGCGCTGACGGCCGCGGTGCCCGCGGGAGCGGCGAACTACGGCCTGGGCCGTGCGGCGACCCCGGCCGAAATCGCCGAGTGGGACATCGACGTGCGCCCCGATGGTCAGGGACTGCCCAGGGGCAGCGGTTCCGTGGCCGACGGCCAGATGTTGTACGACGACAAGTGTGCGGTGTGCCACGGCACCTTCGGCGAGGGCGGCCAGTACATGGCGCTGGCCGGCGGCGTCGGCTCGCTCAAGACGGATACCCCGATGCGCACCGTCGGCAGCAAGCTCAATTACGCGACGACGCTGTACGACTACATCTACCGGGCGATGCCGTTCACCGCGCCCAAATCGCTGACGCCCGACCAGACCTACGCGATCACCGCCTACGTCCTGCACCTGAACGACATCCTGCCGGCGGATGCGGTGCTCGACCAGGATTCGCTGCCCAAGGTGCAGATGCCCAACCGCGACGGTTACACGCGCGATCACGGCATGGGTTCGGTGACCGGCAAGCCCGATGTGCGCAACACGCTGTGCATGAAGGATTGCGAGAAGACCGTCGAGATCACCTCGCAGCTGCCGCCGAACTTCACCGCGCAGATGTACGGTGACGTCTCGAAGGATTTTCGCCGCTACGCCGGCTACGCCAGTGCCGCCGAAGCGGCCGGAGACAGCGGTGCGAAGAAGGATGCGGCCACCAGCGCCGGCTTCAAGCTCGCGCAGCAGCATGGCTGCCTCGCCTGTCACGGCATCGCCAACCGCATCGTCGGCCCCGCGTTCCACGACGTCGCGGCCAAGTACAAAGGGCAGGCCGGCGCCGCGGCCGCACTGCTCGACAAGCTCGCCAAGGGCGGCGCTGGCAACTGGGGCCCGGTGCCGATGCCGCCGCAGACCGGCGTTGCCGAGGCCGACCGCCAGGCGCTCATCGACTGGGTGCTGCACGGCGCGCCCGAGGCCGCCACCCAGTAAGCTTTCTCCCACCCCTCCGACATCGTCAGGATCGATCCCATGTCCTTTCTCTCCCTTCGTTCCCTCCGTAGCGGCTTCACCCTGGGCGCGCTCGCGGCCGGCCTGCTGAGTCCCGCGCTGGCCGTGGCGGCCGATGCCTCCGGCTTCAAGCTCGCGCAGCAGTACGCCTGCACGGCCTGCCACAGTCCCGACAAGGCCATCGTCGGCCCGGCCTTCCACGACATCGCCAAGAAGTACGCCGGCGACAAGGCGGCGCCGGCCGCGCTGGTGGCGAAGGTGCGCGCCGGCGGTGCCGGCGTCTGGGGCCAGGTGCCGATGCCGCCCAATGCCCAGGTGCCGGAAGCCGACGTGCAGAAGATCGTCGCCTGGGTGCTCGCCGGCGCCCCGACCGAGTGAGGTTCGTGACGATGAAAGCCACACGCCGTCATTTCCTCGCCAGCGTCGGCCAGTGGGCCGCGGCGCTGGCCGCCGTCACCGTGCTGCGCCCGCTCGCGGCGCTGGCGGCCGAGCGCAATCATCGGGCCTTCGAGGCCAAGTCGATGGATGCGGTGCTGAGCGCCTACGGCGGCGGCAGCGCCAAGGAATCCGCCGATGTCGTGCTGACGACACCGGAGATCGCCGAGAACGGCGCCGTCGTGCCGGTGACCGTCGAGAGCAAGCTGGCCGGAACCCAGAGCATCTCGATTCTCATCGAGAAGAACCCGAGCGTGCTCGCCGCCCGCTTCGTGCTGCCCGAAGGCACCGATCCCTACGTTGCCACCCGCGTCAAGGTTGCGGAGACCTGCAACGTGATTGCGCTGGTGCAGACCAGCAGCGGCTATTTCTACGCGCAGAAGCCCGTCAAGGTCACGCTCGGCGGCTGCGGCGGATAAAGGAGAACGAAGATGGCAGATCCCATGCGCATCCGCGCGACGATGGCCGGCGACAAGGTGGACGTGAAGATCCTGATGGCGCACCCGATGGAAACCGGCCAGCGCAAGAATCCGGATGGCACGACCGTGCCGGCACATTACATCGACACCGTGACCGTCAGCTGCAAGGGCAGGACGGTGCTGACCGCGGACTGGGGCCCGGCAGTGTCGAAGAACCCGTATCTCGCGTTCCGTTTCACCGGCGCTGCCGCGGGCGACACGATCAGCGTGACCTGGAAGGACACCAAGGGCGACACACGCACCGACGAGGCGGCGATCGCGTAGCGCCATGCGCGCGCACCTGCTCATCGCGATCATGCTCGGCGCCGGCTGGACCACGGCGGCGGCGCCGGCATGGGCCGGCGATGCGCCGGTGGCTGCGCAGGACGTGGCGCGGGTGCGCGCGGTCTATCACTTCGACGCCGGGCTGGAGCAGGCCCGGCGCGGGCTGCGCAACATCCGCAATCACCTGGTCGCCGATCCGGCCGCGCAGATCGCGGTCGTCGGCCTCGGCGACGGCATCGACTTCATGCTCAAGGGCGCGAAGACCGATGGCGGCTACCCGTTCCAGCTCATCGTCGAGGAACTGCAGGCCGACGGCGTGAAGTTCAAGGTGTGCAACAACACGCTGATCGCGCGGCACATCGAGCGCGAGCAGGTGCTGGACGATATCGAGATCGTCACTTCGGGCGTGGCGGAACTGGCGCGGCTGCAGTCGCGCGAGCGCTACGCCTACATCAAGCCGTAGAGCGGACACCCGGACCGCGGTCGGGTGCCGGCAGGAGACAGAGCGATGCGAAGCGGACTCTTGAAGTGGGTGGCGGTCGCGCTGACCGGCGCGCTCGCCGCACCGGTGGCGGCGCAGGACAGCGACCCCATCGCCGAGTACCGTGCGATGTTCGGCGACGACAACCCGGCGATCTTCTGGGAGATGCGCGGCGAGGAACTGTGGAAGACGGCGCGCGGGCCAAAGAACGCCGACCTGAGTGGCTGCGACCTGGGCCTGGGCAAGGGCGTGGTCGCCGGCGCCTATGCGCAGCTGCCGCGTTACTTCAAGGACGCGGACCGCGTGCAGGATCTGGAGTCGCGCATCGTCTGGTGCGCCCAGACCCTGCAGGGCATCGCGCCGGCGGAGCTGCTGAAGATCCGTTTCGGCAATGGCGACGACCAGCGCTCCGACATGGAGGCCCTGACCGCCTACGCGGTGTCGCTGTCGAAGGGGCGGAAGATGGCCGTGCCCTTCGATCATCCCAAGGAGAAGGCGGCCTACGAGACCGGACGCGCGATCTTCTTCTACCGCGCCGGTCCGCACGATTTCTCCTGCTCGACCTGCCACGCCGCGTCCGGCAAGCGCATCCGCCTGCAGGCGCTGCCGAACCTGACCGATCCGGCCGACGCGCGCACCGCCTACACCAGCTGGCCGGCCTACCGCATCTCGCAGGGTGAACTGCGCACGATGGAGTGGCGCCTCAACGACTGCTTCCGCCAGCAGCGCCTGCCGGATCTGGAGTACGGCTCGGACGCGGCGATCGCACTGACGATGTTTCTCGCGCGTAATGCCGAAGGCGGCGAGCTGACGGCGCCGGCGCTCAAGCGCTGAGCCGGCGCACGGAGAATCCCCATGTCGATGACCAAAACCCGGGTCCTGAGCATCGCCCTGTGTCTGGCCTGCGCCGCCGGCGCGGCGAGCGCCGCGGACGTCAAGAGCGTGCTGCTGTCCTCGTTCACGCCCAAGGGCCAGGCCACGCTCGATCGGCTCGACCAGGATGCGACGCAGAAGGCCTGCTCGACCGGCGCACCGCTGTCCGGCGAAGCCGCGGCGAAGATCATCGCCGACAACACGGCGACGATCCGCTATCCGGCCGACGGCCAGTACCTCGGCGACTGGAAGAACGGCGACAAGATCGCGCAGACCGGCACCGGCCTGCAGTCCAGCGACGACCCGGCCAAGCCTTCCGGTGGCAACTGCTACGCCTGCCACCAGCTCGCCGAGGCCGAGATCGCCTACGGCACGATCGGTCCGAGCCTCAAGCAGTACGGCAAGCTGCGCGGCAACAGCGAGTCGATGCTCAAGTACACCTGGGCCAAGATCTACAACGCGCAGGCCTTCATGCCGTGCAGCACGATGCCGCGCTTCGGCCACAAGAACATCCTCACCGAGCAGCAGATCCGCGACGTCATGGCACTGCTGTTCGATCCCGCGTCACCGGTGAATCAGTGAGGACGGCGCGATGAGCCTGAGCCGACGCGAGTTCGTGCGCCTGCTCGCTGCCTCGGCGGCGGCACGCTTCACGCTGCAGGCCCCGCAGGCGCTGGCGCACGGGGACGGCGCCGCGTTCTACGACATCCCGCCGCTGGGCAACGTCAGCCTGCTGCACATGACCGACAGTCACGCGCAGCTGCTGCCGGTGTGGTTCCGCGAGCCGAGCGTCAATCTCGGGCTGGGCGAGAGCTTCGGCCGGCCGCCGCACCTGGTCGGCGAGGCGCTGCTGTCGCGCTACGGGGTCAAGCCCGGCACGCGCGAGGCGTACGCACTGACCCATCTCGACTTCACGCAGGCGGCGCGCACCTACGGCAAGGTCGGTGGCTACGCGCACCTGGCGACGCTGGTCAAGCGTCTGCGCAGTGCGCGCAAGGGCGCGCTGCTGCTCGACGGCGGCGACACCTGGCAGGGATCGGCGACTTCGCTGTGGACGAACGCGCAGGACATGGTGGATGCGCAGCTCGCGCTGGGCGTCGATGTCATGACCGGGCACTGGGAATTCACTTTCGGCGCCGAACGCGTGCAGGCGATCATCGACGGGCCGTTCAAGGACCGCATCGACTTCGTCGCGCACAACGTCCAGACCACGGATTTCGGCGATGCGGTGTTCCGGCCCTACGTGATCCGCGCGGTCAATGGCGTGCCGGTCGCGGTCATCGGCCAGGCCTTCCCGTACACGCCGATCGCCAATCCGCGCCACTTCGTGCCGGACTGGAGCTTCGGCATCCAGGAAGACCGGCTGCAGCCGCACATCGACAAGGCCCGGGCCGAGGGTGCGCAGCTGGTCGTGCTGCTGTCGCACAACGGCATGGACGTCGATCTCAAGCTGGCCAGCCGCGTGCGCGGGCTCGACGCGATCCTCGGCGGGCACACGCACGATGCCGTGCCGGAGCCGGTCGTCGTCAGGAACGCCGGTGGCCAGACGCTGGTGACCAATGTCGGCTGCAGCGGCAAGTTCCTCGGCGTGCTCGACTGCGACGTGCGTGGCGGCCAGCTCAAGGCGTGGCGCTATCGCCTCGTGCCGGTGTTCGCCAACCTGCTGCCGGCCGATCCGGACATGCAGAAATTGATCGAGCGGCACCGCGCGCCGTTCGAGAAGCAGCTCAAAGAGCAGCTAGCGGTCACGGAAGGGCTGCTGTACCGGCGCGGCAACTTCAACGGCAGCTTCGACCAGCTGATTCTCGACGCGCTGATGGTGCAGAAGGAGGCGCCGATCGCGTTTTCGCCGGGTTTCCGCTGGGGCACGACGCTACTGCCGGGCGATCCGATCACGATGGAGCGGCTGATGGACCAGACCGCGATCACCTATCCGAGCGTGACGGTCAACGAGTTTTCCGGCGAGCAGATCAAGGCGATCCTCGAAGACGTCGCCGACAACATCTTCAACGCCGATCCGTATTACCAGCAGGGTGGCGACATGGTGCGCGTCGGTGGCCTGAGCTATGCGATCGAGCCGGCGCAGAGCATCGGCAAGCGCATCCAGGACCTGCGCCTGGACGGCAAGCCGCTCGACGCGGCCAAGAAGTACCGTGTCGCCGGCTGGGCCTCGGTGTCGCCGGATGCCAAGGGCGAGCCGGTCTGGGACGTCGTCGCGCGCCATCTGCGCGACCGCAAGGTGCTTGCCCCGCCCAGGCTCAACCAGCCGCGCCTGATCGGCGTCGGCAGCAATCCCGGGCTGGCCGAACAGGCATGAGACCTCGCCGCGCCGCCGTCGTGCTGCTGACCGGCGCCATCGCCGCTGCGGCCTGCGGTGCGAGCGCGGAACCCCCGATCGATCTGCGCAGCCGGCAGATCGGCCCGCATACCTGGTACGTGGAGGGCGAGGCCGGCGCGGCGACGCGCGAGAACCGCGGCTTCAATGCCAACGCCGGCTTCGTCGTCACCGCCGACGGCGTGGTGGTCTTCGATGCCCTGGGCACGCCGGCGCTGGGTGCGGCGCTGCTCGCCGAGATCCGGCGTCGCACGCAGGCGCCGATCCGCCGCGTGATCCTCAGCCACTACCACGCCGACCACGCCTACGGGCTGGCGCCGCTGCGCGTTGCCGGCGCGCAGATCTGGGCGCATCGGGGCGCGAAGATCTATCTCGACTCGGAACCGGCGCGCACGCGTCTGGCCCAGCGCCGGGAGACGCTCGCGCCCTGGATCCCTGCGGACTTCGAGCTGATCGAGCCGGATCACTGGGTCGATGGCGATTTCGACTTCACACTCGGCGGCGTGCGCTTCGACATCCGTCACGTCGGCCCCGCGCACAGCCCGGAGGATCTGTCGATGCTCGTGCTGCCGGACGGCGTGCTGTTCACCGGCGACCTCGTGTTCGCCGGCCGCATCCCGTTCCTCGGTGACGCCGACAGCGCCGGCTGGCTCGCCGCGCTCGACAAGCTCGCCGACCCGCGTGCGCGCGTCCTCGTACCGGGGCACGGCACCGCCTCGACCGATGCACAGGCGGCCCTGCGGCTGACGCGCGACTACCTGCTCGATCTGCGCGCGCAGATGCGTCAGGCGGTCGCCGACCTGCTGCCTTTCGACGAGGCGTACGCGCGCGCGCGCTGGGATGCCTGGTCCGGGCTCGCGGCGTTCGCCGAAGGCCACCGGGCCAATGCCTACGCGGTGTATCTGGAGATGGAGCGCGAGAGTCTCGCGCCGCCTCAGCCGCCGGGATAGCCGGGCGCGATGCCCGGCGTGCCAGACAACATATTTAGGAGGAGTGCACGCAGATGCGATCACACATCGATGAGGGAGTCCGTTCCGGGGTGGGCGGGACGAGTGCCGATCGCAGTTCGCCGCGTTGTTCCGATTTCAGCGCATCCGTATTCGGTTCCGTATTCAGTCAGGGGAGTGTCAGTCCGATGAATCCACGCAGCAGGGAAAATCCGCATCGACGTTCGATCCGCCATTTCGTCCGCGCCGGGCTGGGCCTCGCGGCCACCGCCGCGCTGTGCGCCGCGGCGCCGGCCATGGCCACCAACGGCTATTTCGCGCACGGCTACAGCGCCTCGCAGAACGCACTCGGCGGCGCCGGTACCGCGCTGACCGAGGACGCGCTGATCGTGACGATCAATCCGGCGGGCTCCGCCTGGGTCGGCGAGCGGCTGGACATCAACTTCAGCGTGTTCTCGCCGGTGCGCGACTACAGCGCCGGCCCGGTTGGCAGCGGTGCGCAGAACAGCATCATGCGCATCAGTGAGGGCCGCGTCGGTTCCGACAACGAGCTGTACTACATCCCCGGCATCGCCTACGTCGCGCCGATCGACGAGGTGTCGAGCTGGGGCATCGCCATGTACGGCAACGGCGGCATGAACACCGAGTACCACGGCAACACCACGCATTTCGGTGAAGGTTTTGCCGACCCGCTCGGGATCATCAGCCTCGAAACCGAGTGCGGCGGCAGCTTCGGCGGTGGCAGTCCGGTCAACGGTGCCGGCGACATGGCCGGCTTCTGCGGCAACGACGACCCGACTGCCAGCGTCGATCTGATCCAGATGTTCATCGTCCCGCACTACGCGCGTAAGCTCGGCGAGCGTTCGTCGATCGGCATCGCGCCGGTGCTCGCCGGCCAGCGCTTCCGCGCCGACGGCCTGATGGCCTTCTCGAAGTTCTCCAACAAGCCGGACAAGGTCAGCGACAACGGCTACGAGTGGTCCTACGGCTACGGCGGGCGCATCGGTTTTCTCACCGGCCTGATCCCGGGTGTGGGCCTGGGCGGCTCGTACCAGACGCGCATCCGCATGACCGAGTTCAAGGAGTACGCGGGTCTGTTCGCCGACGATGGCGGCTTCGACATTCCCTCGACCTGGAACGTCGGCGTGTCGCTGCACTTCAATTCCGACTTCCGCTTCGTCTATGACTACCAGCGCACCAACTTCAGCGAGGTCAAGTCGGTCGGCAATCCGTTCGACACCAACGACTTCGTCAACAACTGCGCGATCCCGCGGCTGTTCTACGGCCTGACCAACGGCCTGCAGGGCAGCAACGATCCCAGCGGCGCCTGCCTCGGCGCCGCGACCGGTCCGGGCTTTGGCTGGCGGGACGTCGTCACCCACAAGTTCGGCGTGCAGTACAAGTTTGCCGCGTTCAAGTTCCGCGCCGGCTACAGCAAGGCGGACCAGCCGATTCCGGACTCCGAGGTGCTGTTCAACATCCTCGCGCCGGCGGTGATCGAGGAGCACTACACACTGGGCCTCGACTACCAGTACTCGCGCACGACCGGCCTGTCGCTGGCGGCGATGTACGCCAAGTCCAATCCGATCGTCGGCAAGAACGCGCTGAGCAACACCGACGCGACCATGCTCGACCTGCTCACCGGCGCCGACACGTCGAACTCGTTCGGCGCCGATCCCAACGATCAGGACATCCATCTGGACATGCACCAGTGGCAGATCACGCTGGGCTACACCTATCGCTTCGAATGAGGGGAGACATGACGATGAAACGCATCATCCATGGTGCCGCGGCGCTGCTGCTCGTCGCCGGCACGGCCGCACAGGCGGAGAACCTGCAACCCTACGTGCTGGCCTACACCGAACAGGGACCGATCGAAGCCTCCGTGGCCACGGTCAAGGACAAGCTGCGCGCCACCGGTTTCGAGATCATCGGCGAGTTCTCGCCGTATCCGGGAGCACAGGTCGTGGCCGTGACCGATGCCGACCTCAGGGACGCGGCGACGAAGTCCCGTTACGGCGGCTTCGGCGCCGTGCAGCATGTCGCCGTCACGCAGGAAAAAGGGCAGAACCAGGTCAGCTATCTGAACCTGCGCTATCTCGCCGCAGCCTACCGGCTCGGCGAGGACCTGTCCCCCGTCGCCGCGCGTCTGGAATCGGGCCTCGGTGCGCAGCAGCGCTACGGCACCGAGAAGGGACGCAGCGCCGAGGACCTGAAGTCGTTCAACTACATGGTCGGCATGGAGCGCTTCGACGACTTCTACCAGCTCGGAACGCACAAGACCTACGAGGAAGCGGTGAGCGCAGTCGAAGCCAACCTGAACAAGAACGTCGGCGGCACCGCGCTGGTGTACAAGCTGGAAATCCCCGGCCGGAAGCAGACGGTCTTCGGCGTCTCGCGCGCGCAGGTCAGCGACCAGCGGGCCAACGACAAGCACATCATGGCCGACACCGTGGACAAGATGTTCGAGATCAAGACCACGCCCTATCTGCCCTACCAGGTGCTCGTGGACGACCGCAACGTCATCGCCATGCACATGCGTTTCCGCATGGCCGTCTGGCATCCCGACCTGACGATGATGACCTTTGGCAAGCTGATGTCCAGCCCAGGCGCGATCGAAGATCTGCTCAAGCAGGTCGCCGGCGGCAAGAAGAAGGACTTCTCGTTCTAGGAAAATCCGTATCAAAGGAGTCGCCCGGTCGGCATCCGTGCGACTCCGCTACGGGCCGCGTCCTCGCTCCCTGTGAGTGATTTCTACTAATCCGCTGCACCGCGGGCACCATAAAATGCGTGCCTTGCCGAGAATGCCGTGCGTGCGGCCACTGATTTCACCAGGAGCTGGGAATGTTTCTTCGCTGGAGCCGGACACTGCGCCGGGCTGCGGTACTTTCGGGTCTGGTCCTGCTCGCCGCCTGCGGCGGTGGCGAGCGCGGCAGCGCGGGCGGCCCGGCTCCCGGTGGTGGCGGCAGCGGCGACGGACGCACCTATCTGATCAAGCCGGGTGCCAACGCCACGCGCGACATGATCGCGGCGATGGTGCAGGCGGCGCCGGGTGACGTGATCCAGTTCGACTGCGGCTATTTCGAGCTGGAATCCTCGCTGCAGCTGATCAACACCGAGGACGTGCACGTCAAGGGCTGCGGCAAGGACCGGACGGTCCTGTCGTTCAAGAACAACAATGCGCCGGAAGGCATCCTCGCGGTCAACGTGCACGGCCTGTGGATCGAGGACCTGACCGTCCTCGACACCGGCGGCAACGGCATCGAGTTCCGCGGTGTGGATCACGGCACGATCCGCCGCGTGCGCGCGATCTGGTCGTCCGGCGGCGGCCGCGAAAGCGCCACGCCGATCACCGCGGCCAATGCCTTCGCCGACAACGCCAAGCTGCTCAACGTGCCGTGCACCGATCCGGCGACGCAGGACCCGACCGCGCCGGAGAACGAGTTCGGTGACACGACCTCGCCGGACTACACGGTCAGCCCCAAGTCCGGCCGCTACGGCATCTACCCGGTGTCGTCGGAGAACATCCTGATCGAGGAGGCGGAGTCGATCGGCGCATCGGACGCCGGCATCTACGTCGGCCAGACCAACAACGCGATCATCCGCAAGAGCCGCGCCGCGTTCAACGTGTTCGGCTTCGAGATCGAGAACGTGCAGGGTGGCGAGTACGACACCAACGTCGCGGAGTGCAACACCGGCGGCTTCCTGATCTACGACCTCGACGGCCTGCGCCAGTACGGCGACCGCTCGATCATGCACGGCAACGTCTCGCGCATGAATAACACCTACAACTTCACGTCCGGCGGCTTCGTCGGCAACGTGCCGCCGGGCAGCGGCATGATCACGCTGTCGTACGACCGCATCGACATCTACGACAACGTCTTCGAGAACAACAATACCGGCGGCATCATCCACGTCAGTTACGAGCTGTTCCCGGAAGGTGCCGGCCGGCCGTTCGAGAAGCGCATCGACTGGTACAGCGAAGGCGTGCATATCTTCCGCAACACGTTCCGCAACAACGGCAACCGCCTGCCGGTGCCGACCAGCAACGACATCCAGTCGGTCAACGTCGCGCACTTCCTGCCGGCGCTGGTCGGCCTGAAGAACGCGGCGGGCTGCCTCAATCCGCTCAACCTGGCCACCTGCGCGGCCGCCGGTGCCGCCGGCACGCCGGGCGTCAACAGTCTCGGCTACCGCGGCGCGCACATCGTCTGGGACGGCCTGCTCGACAACTGGTCCGACTGCCCGTATCCGAAGGATGCCAACGGCAACGACGTGCCGGCCGATGCGCGCGGCAAGCCGCAGCTCGGCAGCGCCGACCCGAATCCGGAGTGCCACTACAACCAGTACAAGTTCGACGCCAGCAAGCAGCGCAAGGTGCCGGACTGGTGGGCGTCATGCATCGACGAGGACAACGACTTCTCCAACGACAGCCTCAGGTTCGCCAACTTCCACGGCACCAAGGGCCTGGAGCCGGTCATCGCCGCGGCGCTGGCCGATCCGTCGTCGCCGGCCGGCGTGACCTCGCTGCTGGCCGGACTCGCGGCGACGGACGTGGCGAACTTCGCGTCGAGCTTCAACATGAGCGCGCACCAGTGTCCGTCCGCCTACGGCGGGCGCAACCTGCCGCGTCTGCCGGCGGTCGTGATTCCGCCGTTCGTGCGCAGCGGCGACTACGACCCGGCGCCGACCGAGGCCGAGATCCGCCAGCTGTGCGAAGGCGGCAGTGCCGGTGCCGTGAACTACGCCGCGGCCGCCAAGGTGAACTGCCCGACGCTGGACCAGTACCACCTGTTCTCCAATCCGGAAGATCCGCGCAGCGCGCCCAACGGCCGCGGTGTGCCGTTCTCGCTGACCAGCAAGCTGTTCTCCGACTACACGGTGAAGTACCGCGTCGCCTACATCCCGGATGGGCAGGCCGCGGTCTATCACGATGCGTCCGAGGGCGGTGCGATCAGCGGTCCGAACATGACGATCGACTTCCCCGCGGGCACGATCATCGCCAAGACCTTCACGGTGGCGGACGAGGCGGCCGGTACCGAGACGCCGATCGAGACGCGCCTGATCATCAAGCGCGTCAACTCCAAGGGGCGCGTGCGCTGGGTCGGTTTGCCCTATATCTGGGGCACCGAGAACGGCAGGCGCGTGGCGCGGCTAGCGCTCGGCGGTGGTGTGGCCACGCTGAATTACAAGACCACCGACGTCGATTCAGGCCTCACGCACTCCGGTTCGACCAGTAGCTATCTCATCCCCAACGGCAACCAGTGCCTGAGCTGCCACGGCCGCGAGGATGGTGAGCCGGGCGCGGTGCCGATCGGGCCCAAGGTGCGTTTCCTCAACAAGCCCTATCGGCCCGAATCGACCTTCGTCGCGCCCAACCATCCGGTGTTCGGCCAGAACCAGATCGCGTACTGGTGCAGCAACGGCCTGATGACCGGCTGCCCGGCGGACCTCGGTGTCGATCCGGCGACGCAGGTGGCGACGAAGATCGAGCGCGTGCCGGTTTACAACAAGCCGGGCGATGCGGGCTTCGCCGCCGGTTCCGCGCAGGATGTCGAGGCGCGCGCGCGCGCCTGGCTGGAAGTGAACTGCCAGCACTGCCACAACGTGCGCGGCTTCGCCGCGAGCACCGGCCTGTATCTGGATTCGATCCGCAAGGTCGATACCAGCTACGGCATCTGCAAGCGGCCGACCGCGACCGGCCGCGAAGGCACGGACAACGGCACGCGCTTCCACGACATCAACCCGGGCAATCTCGCGGATTCGATCCTGCCGTTCCGCATCGGCCACAGCGCGACGACGCCGGCTGCGCGCATGCCACCGCTGGCGCGCAGCGTGGTCGATGACGAGGCACTGCAGCTGATCGAGCAGTGGATCCGCGACGTGGTCGTCGTCGACGAGAACAAGTATCCGGGTTCGTCGGCCTGCGGCAGCTGATCCGACTCAGAACTGTCCTTGAACGCCGGGCCTCGTGCCCGGCGTTTTCATGTCCGCCGCTGCCGCTGCTTCACGCATGCGCAGGGCGACGACCAGGCCGGATAAAGCGGTGAGGACCGCGACCAGCCACAGGGCCGGTGCCAGGCCGAAGGCGTCGGCGGTGAAGCCGGCAAGCAGCGCGCCGACGGCGTAGCCCAGATCGCGCCACAGCCGATAGACGCCGACCGCGGAGGCGCGCCAGGCCGGATGGGCGACATCGCCGATCGCAGCGAGCAGCGTCGGATAGACCATCGCCGTGCCGAGTCCGAGCAGCACCGCACCGAGCGCAAACCCAGTGAAGCCGCTGGCCTGCGCGGTCAGTGCGATGCCGATCGCCTGTACGCCCATGCCCGCAGCGATCAGGTGCTTGCGGCCGATGCGGTCCGACAGCGCACCGGTGACGATCTGCGCCAGGCCCCAGACCGCCGGATAGATCGCGGCAAGCAGGCCGATCTGCGCCAGCGTCATGCCGGCCGCGGCGAATACCAGCGGAAACAGGCCCCAGGCCATGCCGTCGTTGAGATTATTGACCAGTCCGGCCTGGCTGACACTCGATAGGTTGCGATCGGTCAGCGAGGTGCGCAGGAAGACCTCGCGCGGGCTCGGGACCGGCGTGTGCGGGGCCGCGTGCCGGCCGGCTTCGTGCAGGACGTGATGCCGCGTCTCGCGCACCGCGAAGAACGACAGCGCCAGGCCGGCGACGACATACAGCACGCCCAAGTAAAAGGGCTGCGGGCGCAGGCCGTAGGCCGCAGCGAGCCAGCCGGTCGCCAGTGCGCTGCCGGCGACGGCGAAATAGCCTGCGAACTCGTTGAGCCCCGTCGCCAGGCCGCGCCGGCGCGGTCCGACGAGGTCGATCTTCATGATCACCGTCGCGGACCAGGTCAGGCCCTGGCTGATGCCGAGCAACGCATTGGCGGCCAGCACCCAGTCCCAGTGCGGCGTCCACATCAGCACGAACGGCACCGGTACCGCGACCAGCCAGCCGGCGACGAGCACGTGCTTGCGGCCGTAGCGGTCGGCCAGCCGTCCGGCGAAGTAGTTGGTCAGCGCCTTGGTGACGCCGAAGGCGATGATGAACGACAGAATCGCCGAGCGTGCCGCAATGCCGAAGTCCTGCTCGGCGATGGCCGGCAGGATGCTGCGCTCCAGCCCCACCATCGCGCCGACGAAGGCGTTGACCAGCACCAGCAGCGAAAACTGGCCGAGGTTCTCATGCAGGCCCAGGCGGACGTGCGGGGACGACGGGTGATCACTCCGCGGGACTGCCGACGAAGCCATTGGTCGCTTTTCCTTGGTCAAGTCGCGGGGGCGGAGCGTGGCCGTGGCCCGGGCTGCGTCCGTACGGCGGTTCAGAACACCAGCACCTTGTCCGCCTCGACGGTCCAGTCGGCGACCAGGAATACACGCACGGTCACTTCGGCGCGGGCGGCCAGCGCGCCGGCGAGGCGCAGGGCGTTGTAGGCGCGTTCGTTGCCGCAAGGTGCGTCGTTGACGATGAGAAGAATGGTGTTCATGCGACCCCGCCGGCAGCGGCCAACGAGGTGTCCAGCCGCAGGCCGGCGGCGCGCCATTCGCTGACACCGTCGGTGATCTTGCGTGCGCGATAGCCACGTCTGGCCAGCAGCTTGAGCGCCTCGTCGGCGAGCAGGCAGAACGGGCCACGGCAGTAGGCGACGACTTCGCGGTCCTTCGGCAGTTCGGTCATGCGCCGTTCGAGTTCGCTGAGCGGCATCGAGCGCGCGTGGGGCAGGTGGGCGGTGTCGTACTCCGCCTTCGGGCGCACGTCGATGAGCACCACTTCGCCGCGCCGCGCCCTGTCGAGCAGCGCCTTGCGCGAGGTCGGGGTCAGCTCGGCGGGATGGGCGGCGATCTGGGCGAGCGCCGCGCCCATTTCGAGCAGGTGCGTCTCGGCGACTTCGCGCAGCCGCACCCAGAGGTCGGCGACGTCGCTGCCGCTGAGGCGATAGACGACGTGCTTGCCGTTGCGTCGCGTGGCGACGAGGCGGGCTTCGCGCAGGGCCTTCAGATGCGCGCTGGTCAGCTTGATATCGACGGACAACTCCTGCGCCAGCGTCTCGACGGTCTTCTCGCCCTGCGCCAGCAGCTCCAGCAGTTCCAGGCGCCGGGGGCTGGCGACCGCCCTGCCGATGCGCGCGACCTGCTCATACAGCAGATTCTTGAGTTCGCGTTTTTTCACGATAACAATCTAACGATCATTGGAATTATGATCAAGGGCACCTCGACCGCGCGTTTCATCGGGCACAAAAAACCCGCCCGGAGTGATCCGGGCGGGTCGGTCGGCGCGAAGACTTCAGGCCGCGATGCGGCGGCGCAAGCCGAGCAGGCCCAGCAACGCCAGCAGCGCCGCGCCGCCGATCGCGCCGCCGAAGCGGCCCTGATCGCGGCTACCGCCTGCGCCACCGCCGGTCGTGCCGCCCGGCGGCGTGTCGTCGTCCGGCAGGATGTCCGGGCACTGGCCGTTGGGGCTGAGCGTGATCCGGCCCTGGCGGGCCAGCCCGTTGGGCATGCCATCGATGGCATCGGCGGCGCCGGTCCCGGCCGCGCCATAGGTCTGCACGCTGCCGGCGTTGAACTCGGTGTAGGTTTCGCCGGGCGCGCCGGTGCCGCCGACGTCGCTGGCCTTGACGACGAAGGTGATGATGCCGTCGGCCGTGTAGTTGCTTTCGGCTTCGATCGGGCCTTCGGCGGCGACGAAGCGGCCGTCGGTGATGCCGCCGCTGCTCTGGCCGACGGTGTACGAGAAGAACCGCGCGGAGCCCTGGTCCGTGGCCATGCGCACGCCGCGCAGCTCCCCGTTCGGTGCGCGGAAGGACACGAACCACGCCGCGCTCGGCGGCGGCGTGCGCAGGTCGGCCACCTTGAGCGTGAACACCAGCTTCGTCACGCCATCGGTCACCGGTGGCTGCGCGACCTGCAGCAGCAGCAGGTCGTGCGCCGAGGTACCGGTGGCGAGCGCCGTGTCGTAGTCGCCGCTGGCGTCGCTGAACAGCGTGTAGCCGGGCAGCACGCACAGGTTCTCGATCACCCGCTCGACGACCGGCAGCTCGACCTTGTTGCTGGCGACGCCTTCGCCGGCGGCGTTTTCCGCGACCACCGTGTAGTAGTACTTCTCGACGTTGGGATCGGCGCTGCGGTCGAGGTAGCCGAGCTTGGGGCCCGCGTTGCCGACGAAGACGCCGGGCTCGGTCGGCGAGGTGCTGCGATACACCTTGTAGTTGGTGATCGCGGCGCCGCCGTGGTCGGGGGCGAGCCAGTTCAGCTTGGCGGCGAACTGGTCGCGCGTGCCGGACAGGCAGGCGTTGGCCGGCGCGCGCGGCTCGGGCCGGTCGTGTTCGGCGCGCAGCGTCTTGCCGCCGGTCTGGCGCGCGACCTTCATCACCGCGGTGAACGACTGCGGATTG
Source organism: Fontimonas sp. SYSU GA230001 (assembly GCF_040066175.1). Taxonomy (NCBI): domain Bacteria; kingdom Pseudomonadati; phylum Pseudomonadota; class Gammaproteobacteria; order Nevskiales; family Nevskiaceae; genus Fontimonas; species Fontimonas sp. SYSU GA230001. The sequence continues at coordinate 194,938 of NZ_JBEAAM010000001.1, read as the reverse complement.
TCGAGCGGTGACTTGGCGCAATCGCGCACGCAGCCGTCGTCGTAGCCGAACAGCACGCGGCCGAGCTGATCCTCGGTGACCTCGTTGAAGTCGAGCAGGTTGCGGTTGGGATTGCCGCCGCCGCTGTGCCAGATGCCGCCGATGCCCTGCACCGGATCGGCGGGCGTGGCGTTGACCGTGGTCCAGGTCTTGCCGCCGTCGTAGGTGTGGGCGATGAACAGGTACCACAGGCCGGGGAAGTCGAGCGACTCCATGTTGCCGAGCCGGTCGGTGCCGAGGAAGCCGCAGGCAGCGCGGCCGCTGCTGCCGCCCCAAGCCTCCGGGAAGGTGGCGTTGACGACGCCGTGGGCGGCGCCCAGGTCGGTGTCGTCGGTCCAGGTCTGGCCGCGGTCGCGGCTGACGGCGACGCGGGCATGCCCGTCGCCGTTGACGTAGCAGAAATACGCGGTGTTGTCGTCGTCGAGCGCGATCGACGGGTCGCTGCCGCTGCCGGCCAGCGTGTTCGGCACCATGCGATCCGTCCAAGTCTGACCGGCGTCGGTGCTGACGGCATAGCCGGTGCCCTCGCCGCAGGTCGCGACAGGCAGCCACACCGTGCCGTCGTTGGCGACGCGCACGTGGCCGTGCAGACCGCCACAGACGCTGCCGTCGTAGGCCAGCGTCGGCGGACCCCAGGTGGCGCCGCCGTCGTCGCTGCGCACGCAGCCGGCCGGGCCGACCAGCGCCTGCGAGCAGAAGTACACGGCGTTGTCGTGCAACGGATGCGGCAGCGCGAAGTCGGCCGGGTAGGGTCCGGAGCCGATGGTCTGGTGATCGGCGCCGGCGAGGCCGCCCGCGCCGGCGTCGATCCAGTTGTCGCCATCATCGTCGGTGAACGCATACGAGACGTTCGGGCCGACCGTGAGGTTGGACGCCCAAGTACGTCCCGACACGCGGTCGGTGAACAGGATCGGATCGGCGACCGGCTGCGGGCCGCTGGTGGCCAGCGGTGTCACGTCCTCCCACTGCGCCGGGCAGGCCTCGGGCAGCGGCTCGACCAGATTCTCCGGCGTGGTCAGCCGATAGACGCTGCCGTTGCCGAAGCACATGAACATGATGCGCAGCGTGTGCACGTTGAAGCCGATGTTGCACTCGCCGTTTCCGGCCTCGGCGCTGACGCCGGTCGGCGCGAAGTTCTGGTAGCGCGGTATGCCCGGCGTCGCCGGATTGTCCAGCAGGCCGAAGCTGGGGTCCGTGGTGATGTTGTCGCCGGTGACGAACTCGATCGTCGTCGTGACGATCTCGCCGCTCGGGGTGTACGGGACGATCTTGATCGTATAGACGGTGTCGCCGTCGGCCAGCGGCACGATCTGCGTGACTTCCGGATTGGCGCTGCTCGCCGCCTTGAACGGGGGCGTGTCACCGCCGTCGGTGGCATCCACCTGGCCCTTGTAGATCCACAGGTCGTAGTCGGAGGCGCCGCCACCGGTATCGACCCAGCTCATCGTCACGCGCACGAAGTCGGCGTTGTGGGCCGCGGTGTAACCGGCGGGCAAGGACACGGTCAGCTCGAAGCTGTCGCAGGCCGGCGCAGGACTGTCGCAGGTCGGGCCGTTGTCGAGCAGCGGGACCGGCGTCGGATTGGCCGACAGGAAGGGGCCGGAGCTGAACACGATCGGACCGGAACCCGGCGTCAGCGTGCCGCTGGCCGGATCGGCGGCCAGCGAGGACAGGGAACACAGGAGCGCGGCAGTGGCCGCACAGGCGCGCAGGATGGTCATCGGAAATCTCCCCGTGGCGGTGGCAGGCCGCCCTTCGTCGGAAAACGTCCAATGTTACTGCGGCACTACGCCTACAGGGCTGAGTGAAACCCCTCAGCTGCCCGGTGCGCGCGCGATCAGGAACCGGCGCCGGCGGCCGCCTCGACGACCGTCGGCTCTCCCGAGAACTGCAGGGCGTCGTCCTGGATCCGGCCGTACTTCAGGTTCAGCAGGTCGAGTAGATAGTTCTGACGGAGCTTCCACGGAGCCCTGGACCCCTGCTTCGGGAACTGATCGATGGCGCGTTGCACGTAGCCGGATGAGAAATCGATCAGCGGTTCTTCGCGCACCCTCGGATCGGTGTTGCGCGCGACGCACTGGCGGTAACCGCATCGCGCCATGTGGTTGAGCAGGCGGCAGACGTAGGTCGAGGCCAGGTCGGCCTTGAGTGTCCACGAGGCGTTGGTGTAGCCGATGCAATAGGCCATGTTGGGCACGCCGCCGAGCATCAGCCCCTTGTAGCTGAGCGTCTTGGCCAGATCGACCGGCCGGTCATCGACCGTCAGCTGCGCCCCGCCGAGTGCGAGCAGCTGCAGGCCGGTGGCGGTGACGACGATGTCCGCAGCGAGTTCGGCGCCCGATTGCAGGCGGACGCCGTGCTCGGTGAAGCCTTCGATGCGGTCCGTGACGATGCTCGCGCGGCCCTGCCGGATCGCGCGGAACAGGTCGTTGTCGGGGACGAAACAGACGCGCTGATCCCAGGGGTTGTAGCGGGGCTTGAAGTGCGTATCGACATCGAAGTCCGCCGGCAGCTGCGCGGCGACGCCCTTGCGCAGCAGCTTCTTCGCCAGCGCCGGCCTGCGCCGGCACAGCTGGTAGAAGAACTGGCCGAGCAGCACGTTCTTCCAGCGCGTCAGTGCATAGGCCGCGCGGCTCGGCAGCACGCGGCGCAGCGCGTTGCCGATGACGTCGCGTGCGGGCAGGGACAGCACGTAGGTGGGCGAGCGCTGCAGCATGGTCACGTGCGCCGCTTCGCCGGCCATCGCCGGCACCAGCGTGACCGCGGTGGCGCCGCTGCCGATCACGACCACGCGCTTGCCGCGGTAGTCCAGATCCTCCGGCCAGGCCTGCGGATGCACGAGTCGGCCCCTGAAGCGTTCGACGCCGGCGAAGTCCGGCGCATAGCCGCGGTCGTAGCGGTAGTAGCCACTGCAGAAGTACAGGAAATCGCAACTCATGCGCAGCGGTTCGCGTTCGCTGCCGCGTTCGATCTCGACCGTCCAGCGCGCGTCGTCCGACGACCACGACGCCTTCTTCACCCGATGCTGGAAGCGGATGTGCCGGTCGATGCCAGCTTCGCGCGCCGTATCGTTGACGTAGCGCAGGATGTCGGGGCCGTCGGCGATCGCCTTGGCCGCCGTCCACGGCCGGAACACGTAGCCGAGCGTGAACATGTCCGAATCCGAGCGGATGCCGGGGTAACGGAACAGGTCCCAGGTGCCACCGATGCGCTCACGCGCTTCGAGAATCGCGTAGCGCCTGCCGGGGCAGCGCTGCTGGAGATGATGCGCAGCGCCGATGCCGGACAGGCCGGCGCCGACGATCAGCACGTCGAAGTGTTCGATGGTCATTTGCGTCTCGTCCCGATGGCTCCGCACGGCACTGTACCTTTGCGCCGCCACCGCAGTGCCCGGTGGGGCAGTTTTTACTTCGGTGCCATGCGGATCGCGCCGTCGAGGCGGATCGTCTCGCCGTTGAGCATCACGTTCTCGACGATCGACTGCGCGAGCTGCGCGAACTCCTCCGGCTGTCCCAGGCGTGGCGGGAACGGCACCTGCTGGCCGAGCGAGTCCTGCGCTTCCTGCGGCAGGCCCTTCATCATCGGCGTCAGGAACAGGCCCGGCGCGATGGTCATCACGCGGATGCCGAAACGCGCGAACTCGCGCGCCAGCGGCAGCGTCATGCCGACGACGCCGGCCTTCGACGCGGCATACGCCGGCTGGCCGATCTGGCCGTCGAAGGCCGCGACCGACGCGGTGTTGATGATCACGCCGCGTTCGCCGGTCGGCGCGGGCGACTGCGCCTGCATCGCGGCGGCCGCGATGCGGATCATGTTGAAGGTGCCGGTCAGGTTGATGCGGATCACCTTCTCGAACTGATCGAGTGGCAGCGGGCCGTCCTTGCCGACCGCCTTGGCCGGCGTGCCGACGCCGGCGCAGTTCACGAGCCCGTCGAGGCGGCCGAAGCCTTCGGTCGCCGCGCCGACCGCGGCCCGGGCATCGGCGTCCTGCGAGACGTCGCAGCGGACGAAGCGCGCGCGCTCACCCAGTTCCCTGGCCAGCGCCTCGCCGCGCTCGACGTTCATGTCCGCGATCACCGCCTTGCCGCCCGCCGCGACGAAGCGGCGCACGGTGGCTTCGCCCAGCCCCGACGCGCCGCCGGTGACGATGAACACGTGATTCCTGATTTCCACTGTCGATCCTCCGTTCGAGTCCGGGTTGCGGTAGCGGCCGATTATAGTGAGCCGGACCCGACGCGGCCGTGCCGGCATACTGGACGCGCGGGTCGGCACTTCGATCAGGGCGGGAAATCATCATGACGATGGGTGAGATGAGTGGCGCGCAGCAGCTCGCGGCGGCGGGTTCGGGCCTGTTTTTCGCGGTCGGGCTGTTCACCGGCGTGTGGAAGTGGCGGCACATGCTCGACAGCGTCACGCACCTGGCGCCGCCCTATGTCGATATCGCACACCGCAGCGCGCTGTTCTACAGCTTTGCCGGACTGCTGGTGTGGCACTTCGCCGGCTGGTCGGTCTGGCCGGGCTGGCTCAATCTCGTCGCCGTCGCGCTGCTGATCGGGTTCTTCGCGACGGCGATCGTCACCTACATCGTTCTCGGCATCGCCAACCGCACCGACAATCAGTTCAAGGAGCGCCGCTTCACGACGACCACCGGTACGTGGTTGCTCGCCGCCGGCGAGATCGTCGGCTTTCTGCTCCTGCTCGGGGGCACGCTGGCCGGGCTGTGAGCGCGGCGGGGCGACCCGCTCAGGCCAGCGCGGCGATGCGCTCGCGCATCTCCTGCGGTTCGAGGCATTCGAGCGCCGCGGCGACGGCGTCGCGCAGCTGCGCGACGTTCGACTCCACGACGATCTGCTTGACCTCCAGCACGCTCGCCGGGTGCATCGAGAAGTCGGTCAGGCCGAGTCCCAGCAGCAGGCGCGTGAACCGCGGATCGCCGGCCATCTCGCCGCACATCGCCACCGGAATGCCGGCACCGCGCCCTGCGTCGATCGTCTGCCGGATCAGCTGCAGTACCGCCGGGTGCAGCGGGTCGTAGAGATGATTGACCTCGTCATCGACGCGGTCGATGGCCAGGGTGTACTGGATCAGGTCGTTGGTGCCGATCGAGAAGAAGCGCGCGTGGCGCGCGAGTTGACGTGCCGCGATCGCCGCCGCCGGTACCTCGATCATCGCGCCGATCGGCACGTCTTCCGCCATCGGCCGCCCTTCGGCGTGCAATTCCTCGCGCGCCGCCGCGATCAACGTACTGGCCTGGCGGAATTCCTGCAGGCTGGAAATCATCGGCAGCATGATCTGCACACGGCCGTGCGCGGAGGCGCGCAACAGGGCGCGGACCTGCACGCGGAACAGGTCCGGTTCGCGCAGGCACAACCGGATCGCACGCAGTCCGAGCGCAGGGTTGGTCGGCAGCGGGCCGTGACTGCGGCCGCTGTCCACCTGCTTGTCTGCGCCGAGGTCCAGCGTGCGGATGGTGATGGTGCCCGACACCGCCGAGACGATGCGGCGGTAGGCTTCGTACTGCTCGTCCTCGCTCGGCAGTTCCTTGCGATTCATGTACAGGAACTCGGTGCGGTACAGCCCGACGCCCTCGGCGCCGGCTTCCTCGGCGACGCGCGCGTCCTCCGGCAGCTCGATGTTGGCCAGCAGACGGACGTGCACGCCGTCGCGCGAGGTCGCCGCGCGGCCCTTGAGGCGGGCCAGGCCGGCGCGGTGGCGCACCTGCGCAGCCTGCTTGTCGCGGTAGAAGGCCAGCGCCTGCGCATCCGGGTCGGCGATGACGTGGCCGGCCTCGCCATCGACGATCAGCGGCTCGCCCTCGCGCAGCAGGCGCCGCGCGTCGCGCAGGCCGACGACGGCCGGGATGGCGAGGCTGCGCGCCAGGATCGCGGTGTGGGACAGCGGGCCGCCGTACTCGGTGACGAAGGCGGCGATCTGCTGCTGCGCGAGCAGGATGATGTCGGCCGGCGTGACATCGTCGGCGACGATGACGAAGGTCTCGCCGCGCTCGCCGCTGGCCGGCAGCTGCCGCTCCGACTTGAGCAGGATGCGCTGGATGCGGCTGCAGACGTGCTCCACGTCGTCGCGGCGCGTGCGCAGGTAGGCGTCGTCCATCTGCTCGAAGACCGCCATCAGTGCATCGCGTGTGCGTTGCAGCGCGGCCTCGGCGTTGATGCGGTCGTTACGGATGTGCGCGACGGTGGTGTCGGTGATGGAGCGGTCGTCCATCATCAGCAGGTGCGTGTCGATGAACGCGGCGATGTCGCCGGGCGTGCTTTCCGGGATGCGCGCGCGCACCTCGCGCAGCTGCTCCTTGGCCCGCCGGTGCGCGCCGTAGAAACGCACCACTTCTCCCTCGACATCCGATGCCGACAGCGCGTACTCGGGGATGTCCAGCTCGCCGCCGTGCATCTTCTGCACGCGCGCGATGGCGATGCCGCGCGAAACGCCGATGCCGGAGAGCCACAGGCTCATGGCTTGTTATTCCTCCTCCCCGAACCTGTCCGCGACAAGCTGCGCCAGTTCGTCGAGCGCCTGCTGTGCGTCGCTGCCCTCGGCGATCAGCGTGATCTCGGCGCCCTTGGCGGCGGCGAGCATCATCACGCCCATGATCGACTTGCCGCTCACCTCGCGGCCGTCCTTGCGGATGCGCACGTCCGCGGCGAACTTGCTCGCCAGTGTCACCAGGCGGGCGGCGGCCCGCGCATGCAGGCCGAGCTTGTTGACGATCGTGACGGTGCGTTCCATCAGGGCAGTTTCCGGTGGGCAGTTTCCAGTATCCCGTCAACGCCGAGGCCGGCCAGCGCGCCTGGAATCTGGAAAGCGGAGACGGGACGCTTCTTCATGTACGTGGACACTCGATGATGCCGCGACTGCCGCCCTCGACGGCGCTGCGCGTCATGTCCGCGAGCGGCAGGTTCGGGTAGTTGAAGATGCGCACCAGCATCGGCAGGTTGACTCCGGCGACCACCGTCGTGCGCTCGTCGGTGCGCAGCTTGTTGGCGATGTTGCTGGGCGTGGAGCCGAACGCGTCGGTCAGGATCAGCACGCCGTCGCCCGAGTCCAGTCGCTCGATCATCTTGCGTCCCTGGCTGATCAGGACGTCGTGGGCGGAGACGCGCCGCACTTCGAGTACGTCGGCCGCCAGCGGCAGCTCGCCGATCATGTCGCGCAGGGTTTCGAGCAGGTAGTGCCCGAGCTTGCCGTGTGTCACCAGCAGCAGTCCGACGCTCACGTTCCGGGCCTCTCCGCCTCGCGGCGGTTGACGCCGCTCCAGATCTCGCGGTGGCGCACCGACAGGGATTCGTAGCGGTCGCGCAGCAGCGTGGCGAGCCGCTCGACGACATAGACGCTGCGGTGCTGGCCGCCGGTGCAGCCGACCGCGACCGTCAGATAGGCGCGATCCTGGCGTCGGTACTCCGGCAGCCACTGGGTCAGGAAGCCGTGCAGGTCACGCACCATGCGCTCGACGACCGGATGGCGCTGCATCCAGGCGATGCACGCCGAATCGCGGCCGGTCAGGCGGCGCAGCGTCGGTTCCCAGTGCGGATTGGGCAGGCAGCGGACATCGAACACGAAATCGGCGTCGTCGGGCAGGCCGTTGCGGAAGCCGAAGGACTCCAGCTGTACCGTCAGGGTGCCCGATCCGCCGCCGGGGATCTGGCTCTGGATCTCCTCGCGCAGCTCGTGCAGGTTCTTGCTGGTCGTGTCGATGGTTGCATCGGCGACACTGGCGATCGGCGCGAGCAGATCCCGCTCGAGACGGATCGCCTCGGCCAGGGACACTTCGCCGGTGGCGAGCGGGTGGCGGCGCCGTGTCTCCGAGTAACGCTGCAGCAAGACCGACTCCTCGGCGCGCAGATAGACGATGTGCGTCTGGACGCCGCGTTCGCGCAGGCGCTCGACGTAGCGCGGGAAACGTGCGATCTCCTGGGGGCTTTCGCGTGCATCGACGCCGATCGCGAGCTTGTCGTAGCGGGATTCGGCGGCACGCAGCGCGCGCCGTGAAATCGGGCCGACCAGTTGCAGGGGCAGGTTGTCGATGCAGTAGTAGCCGAGATCCTCGTACTGCTTGAGCGCGACGGTCTTGCCGGCGCCGGACTGGCCGCTGACGATCACCAGCTTCATGATGTCGCACCGCCTGCGACACGCCGCGGTCTGATGCGCTTGGCGGCCGCTGCCGCGGCGCGATGCTGCCTGCTGATTTCGCGCAACTGCCGGCGGCTCAGATCGTCGTCGGCGTGGTAGCCGCGCCGGCGGAGTATCAGGTCGCGGCAGGCGGCTTCGACCAGGACGGCGAGATTGTGTCCGAGGCGGATCGGAATGAAGACTTCCGGAACCTCGACGCCGAGCACCGTGCGGCTGCCGCGGCGGCCGCTTAATCGCTCCAGGCCGGTCTCCGCACGCGTCTGGGGAAGGTCCAGCGCGATCAGCAGATCCAGTGTCGAGCGGGATTGCACGCTGCGCGGGCCGAACAACCGCCGCACGTTGAGAATGCCGAGGCTGCGCGCTTCGAGGAAGCCCGACAGCAGCGGCGGGCATCGTCCATGGATGCGCGCGCCGCGGCGCGTGAACTCGGGGGCGTCGTCCGCGACCAGCCGGTGACCGCGCGTCAGCAGTTCCAGTGCCAGCTCGCTCTTGCCGACGCCGCTGGCGCCGGTCAGCAGCACGCCGATCCCATGCACGCGCATCAGCACGCCATGCAGCGTCGCGGGTTCGTCGTGCGTGATCGCCATCCGGCGCGGGCTTTCGCGCCGATCAGGATGCCGGCGTGTGGGCGCTGATCAGCTTGTACAGTGCGCCTTCGTCGGCCGCGGCCCTTGCCTGCTGGCAGAACGCGGTATCCGAGAACATCTCGGCGATCGCGGCCAGATGCTTGAGGTGGGTTTCCGTGGCGCCCTGCGGGACCAGCAGGCCGAAGATCAGGTCCACCGGCTGGCCATCGTGGGCGTCGTAATCGAGCGGGTGCTTCAGGCGCATGAACGCGCCGACGCTCTGGCTGACGCCGGCCATGCGCCCGTGCGGGATCGCCACGCCGTGGCCCAGTCCGGTGCTGCCGAGTTTCTCGCGCGCCGAGAGGCTGGTGAGGATGTCGGCGGCCTGCACCCCGGGGACGCCGCGGGCGAGCAGGCTGGACAGCTCTTCGAGCGCTTTCTTCTTGCTGGTGAAGGTGTGGCCGTGCGCGACGCGCTCGGGCGACAGGATTTCGGCGATTTTCATGGCGTGAAAGTTTTCCGTTTGCCTCGGCAAAGGGCCCGGGAACGAGAAGTGCCCGGGCCCTTCCGTATGCCGCGATTGTACCTGCGCCGGCCGGTTCGCGTAGGGTCGGGGGGAAGACCTCAGGTCGCCATCCGCTTGTGCGCCTCCTTCTGGTGGTGGTCGCGCGTCTTGTCCTTGTGCTTGCGGGTCTGCTGGTCCAGCTTGTCGGACAGCAGATCGATGGCGGCGTACAGATCGCCATCCACGGCCTCGGCGTGCAGATTCGCACCGCTGGCGTGGATCGTCGCCTCGGCCTTCTGGCGCAGCTTCTCGACCGACAGAATCACCTCCGCACTGATCAGGTGATCGAAGTGCCGTTCGAGCTTCTTGAGCTTGCTGACGACGTACTCGCGCAGCGGCGGCGTGACTTCGACATGGTGACCGGAGATGTTCAGATTCATCGCGTACCTCCTTCGTGGGGAGCCGGCGCATCAGGCCGGCGGTTTGCGCTCGTGCGATGGGGGAAGCCCAAGGCCCTCGCGGTATTTGGCGACCGTGCGGCGCGCGACCTGGATGCCTTCCTTGAGCAGCAGTTCCGACAGTGTCGCGTCGGACAGTGGGCGCGCCGGATCCTCGGCCGCGATCAGGCGCTTGATCATGGCCTGGATTGCCGTGGCCGAGCAGACGCCACCACCGGTGGTCTGCACGTGGCTGGAAAAGAAATACTTGAGTTCGAAGAGCCCACGTGGCGTGAGCATGTACTTGTTGGCTGTGGCGCGTGAAACCGTCGATTCATGGATGCCCAGCTGTTCGGCGATGTCTCGCAGCACCAGGGGCCGCATCGCCTCAGGCCCATAATCCAGGAAAGCCCGCTGTTCTTCAACTATGGACTGCGCGACCCGCAGCAGAGTTTCATTGCGGGCTTCCAGGCTGTTGATGAAGTAACGCGCCTCCTGCAGGTGCTGTTTGAGCATCTGCTGGTCGCGGGACGTGTCGGCGCGGCGGATCAGCCCCTGGTAGTGGCTGTTGATGCGCAGGCGCGGCATGTGCTCCGGGTTGAGGCTCACGGTCCAGCGGCCGTTGCGTTTCAGGACGAAGACGTCCGGGGAGATGTATTCGGATTCATGTGACTGGAAAGGTCGCCCCGGATGGGGCTGCAACGCCTTGATCAGCGTCAATGCCTGATGGATGTCCTCGGCCGGCCGGTCGGCTGCCTTGGCCAGTGCCGCCACGTCGCGGCGTGCAACCAGCGCCAGGTGCTCCGTGACCAGCCGCAGCGCGGTCTGCGCGCCCGGGGTGCGGGCCGGCATCGCCTCGATCTGCAGGCGCAGACATTCGCCCAGATCGCGGGCACCGACGCCGATCGGGTCGAATTCCTGTACCAGGCACAGCACCGCCTCAACTTCCTCGGTGTGCGCGCCGAGGGCCCTTTCGATCTCCGCGAGCAGCTCGGTCCAGTTGCGCAGGTAACCCTCTTCGTCGATCGCGTCGATCAGGAACTCGGCGATCTGCGCCTGGCGTTCATCGAAAGGTGCGACACGCGCCTGATCGAGAAGATGCTCATGCAGGCCGGTGCTGCGCCGCAGGTTGGCTTCGAGGAAGTCGCGCAGTTCTTCGTCGTCGCCGCTGCGCGCAGGGGCCGGCAGGTCGTCGAAGACATCGTCCCATGCGGCATCGACCGGCATTTCCTCGGGGATGTCGCCGTCCTCGCGCAGTTCCAGCGCCGCAGTCTGCTCGGCTGCGGCCTCGGCCGGCTCGGGTGCCGGCGTGTCCTCGCCCGCGGATTCGCCTTCGTCGCGTTCGAGCAGGAGATTGGAGTCCAGCGCCTGTTCGATCTCCTGCTGCAGGTCGAGACTGGACAGCTGCAGCAGGCGGATCGCCTGCTGCAGCGCGGGTGTCATCGTCAGCGACTGGCCGAGCCGCAGGCCGAGTGAGGACTTCATCGAGTGGCGGGTTCCGGTGAGTGGCTTCCAGTCAGCAGCCGGGCCAGCCGCCGATTCTGGAAGCCGGCAACTGGAAACTGCGCATCGCCGCGTTCACTTCACCGTGATCGTGATCTTGTCGGACAGGACCGGCGGGTTGTGCGGCTGGTGCTTCCAGTCGCCCAGCAGCAGCTGCAGCGTGTGCTTGCCGGGCTTCAATGACAGCACGGTTTCCGTCTGGCCGCCGCCGAAGTGCTTGATCTGCTCCGTGGCGGGCAGCGGCTGGGTGAAATCGACGGCCGGGTCGTCGATCAGCAGGTGATGGTGGCCGGTGCCCGCCTGATTGATGCCGGCAGGCGCGACACCCATCGCCGACAGGCCGAACACGACACGCACCGGGCCGGTGACCTCGGCACCGTCCTTGGGCTCGATGAAGTACACCTTGGCGCCGGCCGTGGCGGCTTGCGGCAGGTTCAGTTCCTCTTCGGCCTTCTGCGCAGCCTGCTGCTTGGCCGCGCTCTTCAGATCCTTCCAGGTGTCGGCTTGAGCGGGTGGGGTCAACAGCGCGGCCGCGAGCAGCAGGCCTCTGATCGGCAGGTGGTTCATGGGGGCTCCATCGTCGGGGGGAAGCGCGGCACGCTATTTGCGTGCCTCATGTCGAAGAGTAGGAGAATCCCCGCACAGGTGCCAACCGGCTATACTACGCGCCGTTTGTGTGGCGCATCCCGGTTTGCGCACCCAGTTCCGCGGCCATTGGCCGCTCTGCCGCAAACCCGTCAGCGACGGACGTCGCTGCGTCGTTCCCGCCCCATCGCCTGAACCGGCCTCGGCGCGAAATTCGCCGTGCAGGTGTGTTCAGGAGTCTTGATGTCATTCGATTCGATGGGCCTCGCGCCCGAACTGCTGCGTGCGCTGGCCGATCAGGGCTATGCCACGCCCACCCCGATCCAGAGTCGCGCGGTCCCCGAAATCCTCGCCGGCCGCGACCTGCTCGCCGCCGCCCAGACCGGCACCGGCAAGACCGCCGCGTTCACGCTGCCCATGCTCCAGCGGCTGCACGCCGCGCCGAAGCAGGCGAGCGGACGGCGGCCGGTGCGTGCGCTGGTGCTGGTGCCGACGCGCGAACTCGCGGCGCAGGTCGAGGACAGCGTGCGCACCTATGGCCGTCACCTGCACGGACTGCGCACGGTGCTGATCTTTGGCGGTGTCGGCATCAACCCGCAGATCGACGCGTTGCGGCGCGGCGCGGACATCGTCGTCGCGACGCCGGGCCGCCTGCTCGACCACGTCGGCCAGCGCACGATCGACCTGTCGCAGGTCGAGTTCTTCGTGCTCGACGAAGCCGACCGCATGCTCGACATGGGTTTCATCCGCGACATCCGCCGCGTCATCGAGCGTTTGCCGAAGCAGCGCCAGAACCTGCTGTTCTCGGCGACGTTCTCGCCGGACATCCGCAAGCTTGCGGAGGGTCTGCTGCACGATCCGGTGACCATCGACATCGCGCCGCGCAACAGCGCCGCCGAGGCGGTGACGCAGCGCGCGATCTTCATCGACAAGGCACACAAGGCCGAGTTGCTCGGCTACATCATCAGCCGCTTCAACTGGCCGCAGGTGCTGGTGTTCACGCGGACCAAGCACGGCGCCAACCGGCTCACCGAACGTCTGATCCGGGACGGCATTCCCGCCGCCGCACTGCACGGCAACAAGAGCCAGAACGCGCGCCTGAAGGCCCTGGCCGGTTTCAAGGCCGGCGAAGTGCGTGCCCTGGTGGCCACCGACATCGCCGCGCGCGGGCTCGACATCGACCAGTTGCCGTATGTCGTCAATTACGAGTTGCCGTCAGTCCCGGAAGACTACGTGCACCGCATCGGCCGTACCGGCCGCGCGGGCCAGACCGGCGAGGCGATCTCGCTGGTGTGCCGCGAGGAGTACGGCGAGTGGCGCGACATCGAGAAGCTGCTGCGCCGCAGCGTGCCGGCCTTCGAGGTCGAAGGCTTCACGCCGAGCCCGCGCCCGGATCGCGCCGCCGAGCCCGTCGAACGCGCACCGCGTCCGGCCCGCCGGACGCCGCGCGGCGGCGGTCGCCAGGAAGCGCACAAGCCGGCGCATGCCGGCCACGGCGGACGCGCGGATGCCTCGTCCGCGCGCCGCGGGCGGCCGCAGCAGCGCGGCCATCGTCACGGCGGTCGTTGAGCCATTCATCTCCCAGGAGGAGCGCATGAAGCGAGTTTTTGCCGGCAATCTGCCGACCGACACCACCGAGCGCGAGCTCAACGATCTGTTCGCCGCGTTCGGCAAGGTGTTTTCGATCAAGCTGGCCAACGACGTGTTCAGCGGCCAGTGCAAGGGCTTCGGATTCGTCGAGATGGAAGGCCACGAGGCGCGGGCGGCGATCGCCGGCCTCAACGGCAGGGAATTGCGCGGCAAGCCGATGAAGGTCAACGAGGAGCAGCCGCGCGACGCCCGGCGCGGCGGTGCGCGTCGCCGGTAGCCGACGCCAACGCATGGTTCGCGCGTAGCGGGCGGGCGGCAGCGCTTGCACGCCCGTCCCAGCGTTCTCCGTGCGTGCTGCGCGTGACCGTTGTCCGGCCGCCTCAGGCTGCCTTCAGCACATGCGTGCCGGATGGCGAGCCGACGATCAGCACGTCGGCAGGCCGGCGCGCGAACAGGCCGACACAGACCACGCCGGCAAGTCCGTTGATCTCGTTTTCGAGCCGCACCGGATCGACGATGTCGAGTCCGTGCACGTCGAGAATCACGTTGCCGTTGTCGGTGGTGACGCCTTCGCGGAATACCGGCCGGCCGCCCAGGCGCGTCAGCTCGCGGCCGACGTAGGACCGCGCCATCGGGATCACCTCGACCGGCAGCGGGAACTTGCCGAGCACGCCGACCAGCTTGGACTCATCGACGATGCAGACGAACTTGCGGCTGGCCGCCGCGACGATCTTCTCGCGCGTCAGTGCCGCACCGCCGCCCTTGATCAGCTGCAGGTGGCGGTTGGCCTCGTCGGCACCATCGACGTAGAGCGACAGTGTCCCGGTCTGGTTCAAGTCCAGCACCTTGACGCCGATCTTGTGCAGGCGCTCGGTACTGGCGTTCGACGACGACACGGCGCCGGGGATGTCGGCCTGCAGGCGCCGTTCGGCGATCAGGTCGATGAAGTGGTTGACCGTCGAGCCGGTGCCGACGCCGAGCACTTCGCCGGGTTCGATGTACTGGAGGGCGGCTTCGGCGGCTGCGCGCTTGGCGGCATCTTGCGGACTCATGGCTTGGTTCGCTGTCCAAAAAGTGCGGTCCCGACACGGACCAGGGTCGATCCTTCCATTATCGCCGCTTCGAGGTCGTCCGACATGCCGGCGGAGACAGTGTCCAGCGCGATGCCGGCGCTGCGGATCGTCTCGAACAGCGCGTGCAGCTGCCGGTAGGGCAGGCGCGGATCGCTGTCGGTGCGGGCCGGCGCCGGAATCGCCATCAGGCCGCGCAGGCGCAGCCGCGGCAGTGCGGCGACTGCACGGCACAGGTCGAGCGCTTCGGCGGGCGCGCAGCCCGACTTGCTGGCCTCGCCGGAGATGTTGACCTGCACGCAGACGTCGAGCGGCGGCAGCCGTGCGGGCCGCTGGTCCGACAGCCGCTGCGCGACCTTGATGCGGTCGATGCCATGCACCCAGTCGAAGGACTCGGCCAGCGCGCGCGTCTTGTTGGACTGCACCGGTCCGATGAAATGCCAGACCAGATCGAGATCCCGCAGCTGCTGCTGCTTGGCCAGAGCCTCCTGCAGGTAACTTTCACCGAACTCGCGCTGGCCGGCCGCCGCCGCTGCGCGCAGCGCATCGACGTCGAAGGTCTTGCTCACCGCGAGCAGGCGCACGCTGTCCAGCGGCCGCCCGGCGGCGACACAGGCGCGCGCGATCCGCTGGCGTACGGTCTGCAGGTTCTGCGCGATCGAAGTCATATTGCCTCGGTGGAGAATTGCCGATAACGTCTGGCGCATCGCATCGTGCCGCGCCGACGAGCGCCACAGGGAATCCGGATGGATATTGCACAGCTGTTGACCTTCAGCGCCAAGCAGGGCGCCTCCGATCTCCACCTGTCGGCCGGTGTCGAGCCGATGATCCGTGTCGATGGCGACGTCAAGCGCATCAACCTGCCGCCGCTGGACCACAAGCAGGTCCACGACATGGTGTACGACATCATGAATGACAAGCAGCGCAAGGCCTGGGACGAGTTCCTCGAAACCGACTTCTCGTTCGAGATCCCCGGGCTGGCGCGCTTCCGCGTCAATGCGTTCACCCATTCGCGCGGCTCGGGCGCGGTGTTCCGCACGATTCCGTCGAAGATCCTGACGCTGGAGGATCTCAAGTGCCCGGCGATCTTCAAGGACATTTCCGAGTATCCGCGCGGCATCGTGCTGGTGACCGGACCCACCGGTTCGGGCAAATCTACGACGCTGGCGGCGATGA
Source organism: Fontimonas sp. SYSU GA230001 (assembly GCF_040066175.1). Lineage (NCBI taxonomy): Bacteria > Pseudomonadati > Pseudomonadota > Gammaproteobacteria > Nevskiales > Nevskiaceae > Fontimonas > Fontimonas sp. SYSU GA230001. The sequence continues at coordinate 179,322 of NZ_JBEAAM010000001.1, read as the reverse complement.
TCAACCACATCAACGAAAACGAGTACGGACACATCCTCACCGTCGAGGATCCGATCGAGTTCGTGCATCCTTCGAAGAAGTGCCTGATCAACCAGCGTGAGGTGCACCGCGACACGCTCGGCTTCAACGAGGCACTGCGCTCGGCGCTGCGCGAGGACCCCGACGTGATCCTGGTCGGCGAGATGCGCGATCTGGAGACCATCCGGCTCGCGCTGACCGCCGCCGAGACCGGTCACCTGGTGTTCGGCACCCTGCACACGTCGTCGGCAGCCAAGACGGTGGACCGCATCGTGGACGTGTTTCCCGCCGCGGAGAAGGACATGGTGCGGGCGATGCTGTCCGAGTCGCTGCGGGCGGTGATTTCGCAGACCCTGCTGAAGAAGAAGGGCGGTGGTCGCGTCGCCGCGCACGAGATCATGATCGGCACGCCGGCGATCCGCAACCTGATCCGCGAGAACAAGGTCGCGCAGATGTACAGTGCCATCCAGACCGGCCAGAAGGAGGGCATGCAGACGCTCGATCAGTGTCTCAAGGAGCTGGTACGCAAGGGGGTCACCTCGATCGAGGAGGCGCGCACCAAGTCCGCCGACCCGCGCAGCTTCACGGTGTGAAGGCCGTGACGGAGAGATGAGATGGACCGCGAACAAGCGATCAAGCTGGTGCAGCAGCTGCTTTCACTGATGAAGCAGAAGGGCGCGTCGGACCTGTTCATCACCGCGGGCTTCCCGCCGGCGATCAAGCTCGATGGACAGATGACGCCGGTGATGGACAAGCCGCTGCCGCCGGAGGCGTCGGCGATCATCATGCGGTCGCTGATGAACGACCGCCAGATCAAGGAGTTCGAGGCCAGCAACGAGTGTAACTTCGCGATTGCGCCGCCCGGGATCGGGCGCTTCCGCGTCAACGCCTTCGTGCAGCAGAACCGTGTCGGCGGCGTGCTGCGCACGATCAACACCGAGATCCCGACGTTCGAGCAGCTCGGCCTGCCGCAGCAGCTGGCGAAGATCGTGATGGAGAAGCGTGGACTGTGCCTCATGGTCGGCGCGACCGGCTCGGGCAAATCGACCTCGCTGGCGGCGATGGTCGGCTATCGCAACCAGAACTCGCGCGGACACATCATCACGATCGAGGATCCGATCGAGTACGTGCACCCGCATGGCGGTTGCCTCGTCACGCAGCGTGAGGTCGGCACCGACACGTTCTCGTGGGAAAACGCGCTGAAGAACACGCTGCGCCAGGCACCGGACGTGATCCTGATCGGCGAGATCCGCACCCGTGAGGGTATGGAGTACGCGGTCAACTTCGCCGAAACCGGCCACCTCGTGCTGGCGACGCTGCACGCCAACAGCGCCAACCAGGCGCTCGACCGCGTGATCAACTTCTTCCCGGAGGAGAAGCGCGAGCAGCTGCTGATGGACCTGTCGCTAAACCTCAAGGCGATCATCTCGCAGCGACTGGTGCGCAAGGAGGGGGGCGGCCGTGTCGCGGCGATGGAGATCATGATCAATTCGCCGCTGATCGCCGACATGATCTTCAAGGGCGAGGTCGCCGGCATCAAGGAAGTGATGGCGCGTTCCAACGAACAGGGCATGGTGACCTTCGACCAGTTCCTGTTCCAGCTCTTCGAGGATGGGCTGATCAGCTACGACGAGGCGATCCGCAACGCCGATTCGCAGAACGAGCTGCGCCTCAAGGTGAAGCTGGAGTCCAAGCGTGCCCGGCAGAACCTGATGGACGACGAGATGGTGAAGAAGATGCAGATGAAGGAAGACGATTCGGCCAACGTGATGCGCCGCTGACGTCAGCCGGGAACATTCATGCTCAAGATCCTGCCGTACCTCAAGCTGTGCGTCGAGAAGAACGGCTCCGACCTGTTCTTCACCGCCAACGCGCCGGCGCAGATCAAGATCGAGGGCGAGCTGGTGCCGATCGGCAAGAACGTGCTGACGCGCGAGGTCGTCAAGGAACTGGCGATGTCGATCCTGTCCGCGGAGCAGCAGCAGTATCTCGAACAGCATCTGGAGATCGACCTCGCCACGGAGGCGGGCGGACTCGGTCGCTTCCGCGTCAACATCTTCAACCAGCGCGGATCGCTGAGCATGGTGCTGCGCTACATCCGCGCCGGCGTGCCGCGGCTCGACGAGATCGCCGGCATGCCGCCGGTGCTCAAGGATCTGATCCTGCACAAGCGCGGTCTGGTGCTGATGGTCGGCGCGACCGGTTCCGGAAAATCGACCACGCTGGCGGCGATGATCAATCACCGCAACGAAACGCAGTCCGGTCACATCCTGACGATCGAGGATCCGGTCGAGTTCATCCACCCGAACAAGAAGAGCATCATCAACCAGCGCGAGGTCGGCCAGGACACGATCAGCTACGAGCGCGCGCTCAAGAGCGCGCTGCGCGAGGCGCCGGACGTGATCCTCGTCGGCGAGGTGCGCACGCGCGAAACGATGGATGCCTGCATCCAGCTGGCGAATACCGGGCACCTCGCGATCTCGACGCTGCATGCCAACAACGCCTATCAGGCGATGCAGCGCATCGTCAACCTGTATCCGGAGTCGCTGCGCGACCAGCTGTACATGGACTTGTCGCTGACGCTGCGGGCGATCATTTCGCAGCGCCTGGTGCGGCGCAAGGACGGCAAGCGCTGCGCGGCGATCGAGGTGATGATCAACACGCCCTACATCCAGGAACTGATCCTCAACAAGCGCATCGACGAGATCAAGGAAGCGATGAACCAGTCGTCGGACAAGGGCATGCAGACCTTCGACGCGTCGCTGTATGGCCTGTTCAAGGAAGGAACGATCACACTGGACGAGGCCCTGACCAACGCCGATTCGCGCACCAATCTCGAAGCCAAGATCAACTTCGGGACTTGACGCGGTCCTGACAGCGTCCGGCGACTTCCGGCCGGGACTTACAATACGCATCACCGCCGAGGTCCGGACCGCGCCGGTCCGCGCGCGACCGCGAAACTCTTCCGATGGCTCTCCTCAGACGTCCCGAACTGCGTGCCGAGCTGCGCGCCAACCTGCGCCTCGCGTTGCCGATCATCGCCACCCAGTTCACGTTCATGGGCATGGGTACGGTCGATACGCTGATGGCCGGACGCCTCGGCGGGGATGCGCTGGCGGCGGTCGCGGTAGGGTCGAATGTCTGGTTCCTGCTGTTCACGGTCTTTTCCGGTGTGCTGATGGCCTGCTCGCCGATCGTCGCGCAGCGCATCGGCGCCGGACGGGATGCCGCCGAGACCGGGCGTTTCGTGCGCGGTACTGCAGCATTCGCACTCGGCCTGGGCTTGCTGTGGACACTGACGATGCTTCTGGCCGCCGCGCCGATCGTGCGCCTGCTCGATCTGGGATCCACCGTGTCCGCCTACGCTACGGAATACATGCGCGCGATTGCCTGGGGAGCGGTGCCGTTCTGCCTGTGCTTCGTCGCGCGCAATGTGGCCGAAGGGCACGGTCTCACCCGCGTCGCGCTGGCCGCCGGCATCGTCGGCTTCTGCGTCAATGCGGTGCTCGACTACGTGCTGATGTACGGCAAGCTCGGCCTGCCGGCGCTGGGTCCGGCGGGCTGTGCGTGGGCGACCGTCTGCAGCGGCTTGACGATGGCGGCGATCTACGCGGCGCTCTATCGACAGCTCGCGCCGCTGCGTGGCCTGCAGGTGTTCCGCGGCGGCTTTCCGCAGCTGCGCGGCGAAGCGGCCGAGGTGCTGCGCCTGGGGCTGCCGATTGCGGCGATCGTCGCGGCGGAGTCCTGGATGTTCAACATCTGCGCGCTGCTGATGGCGCGCTTCGGCGCCGGCGCGGTCGCGGCACACCAGATCGCGATCAACGTCGCGGCCATGGCCTTCATGGTGCCGCTGTCGATCGGATTCGCGACGACGGTGCGCGTCGGTCTCGCCGCCGGCGCCGGCGACCGGTCGTCGGCGCGCCTGCGCGGCCAGGCCGGCATGCTGCTCGGCGTCGGATTCTCCGTGCTGTCGGCCAGCGCGATGGCGCTGTTCGCGGCGTCGATCATCGCGCTGTACACCGCCGACGATCGCGTGGCCGCGATCGCGGTGCCGTTTCTCTATCTCGCGGCGCTGTTCCAGATCTTCGACTGCGTGCAGGCCACCGCGAATGGCGCACTGCGCGGACTCAAGGACACGCGCGTGCCGATGCTCATCACGGTCGGTGCCTACTGGATCGTCGGCATGCCGGTGGCCGTCTGGCTGAGCTTCGATACGAGTCTCGGGCCGCTCGGCATCTGGTGGGCCTTCATCGTCGCGCTGGCACTGGCCGCGGCGGGCCTGGCGTGGCGCTTCTCCCGGCGGACGCGGCTCGACGGACCGCTGCGTGCGGCACGCGTACAATAACGCACCCCCCGTTCACAGATCGTTCCAGTCATGTCCCAACCGCTCAACCGGCGCTCGAAGCTGATCACCCAGGGTGTCCAGCGCTCGCCGAACCGCGCGATGCTGCGCGCCGTCGGCTTCACGGATGCCGACTTCGAAAAACCGATCGTCGGCGTGGCCAACGGCCACTCGACGATGAATCCCTGCAATGCCGGTATCCAGCCGCTGGCGGATCGCGCGGTCGCCGCACTGCGCGACGCCGGGGCGATGCCACAGACCTTTGGCGTGCCGACCGTCACCGACGGCATCTCGATGGGCACCGAAGGCATGAAGTTCTCACTGGTGTCGCGCGAGGTCATCGCCGACGGCATCGAGACGGCGACATCGAGCCAGTGCATGGACGGTCTGCTTGCGATCGGCGGCTGCGACAAGAACATGCCGGGCGCGATGATCGCGATGCTGCGCATGAACATCCCGGCGATCTTCTGTTACGCCGGCACGATCAAGCCCGGATGCTGGAAAGGGCAGGCGCTGACCATCGTCTCGCCATTCGAGGCGGTCGGCGCGTTCCAGGCGGGCAAGATGTCGAAGGAGGACTTCGAGGGCATCGAGAAGAACGCCTGCCCGACGACCGGCGCCTGCGGCGGCATGTACACGGCGAACACGATGTCGTCGTCGTTCGAGGCGCTGGGCATGTCGCTGCTGGGTTCCTCGCAGATGGCCTGCCCGGATCCCGAGAAGGCCGATTCGGTGGCCGAGTCGGCGCGGGTGCTGGTCGAGGCGATCCGCCGCGACTTGAAGCCACGTGACATCGTCACGCGCAAGGCGCTGGAGAATGCGATCGCCCTGGTGATGGCCACCGGCGGCTCGACCAACGCCGTGCTGCATTACCTGGCGATCGCGCACGCGGCGCAGGTGCCGTTCGCGATCGAGGACGTCGAAACCATCCGCCTGCGCACGCCGGTGCTCTGCGATCTCAAGCCCTCCGGCAAGTACGTCGCCACCGATTTCCACAGCGCCGGCGGCGTGCCGCTGGTGATGAAGATGCTGCTCAAGGCCGGGCTGGTGCACGGTGATGCGCTGACGATCACCGGACAGACGCTGGCACAGGCCCTGGAGGCGGTGCCGGACACGCCGCGTGCGGACCAGGATGTGATCCGGCCGATCGACCGGCCGATCTACAAGCAGGGCCATCTGGCGGTGCTCAAGGGCAATCTCGCCACCGAGGGCTGCGTCGCCAAGATCACCGGCCTGAAGAATCCGGCGATCACCGGGCCGGCGCGCGTGTTCGACTCGGAAGACGAGTGCATGGCCGCGATCATGGCCGACACGATCAAACCGGGCGACGTGCTGGTGATCCGCTACGAGGGCCCCAGGGGCGGGCCCGGCATGCGCGAGATGCTGGCGCCGACGTCGGCACTGGTCGGCAAGGGTCTGGGTGAGAGCGTCGGCCTGATCACCGACGGCCGCTTCTCCGGTGGCACCTGGGGCATGGTTGTCGGCCACGTCGCGCCCGAGGCCTTCGTCGGCGGCACGATCGCACTGGTGGAGGAGGGCGACAGCATCACCATCGACGCACACCGCCACCTGATCCAGCTCAACGTGGACGATGCCGAACTGGCGCGGCGGCGCGCGGCCTGGAAGCAGCCGGCGCCGCGCTACACACGCGGTGTGCTCGCCAAGTACGCCAAGCTGGTCGGCAGCGCGTCGAAGGGTGCGGTGACGGATTGAGCCGCCACTAGGCCGATACTGCGGGAAATCCGAAGAACGCGCGCGCCGTCGCGCGCGTCGCCTGCGCGATCTGTGCCTCCGTCTGGCCGCGCGCCTGCGCGAGCGCGCGCACGATCCAGACCAGGAAGGCCGGTTCGTTGCGGCGGTGCGAGACTTTGGGTGCGGTGCGTGGCAGCAGATAGGGCGCGTCGGTTTCGATCATCAGCCGTTCGTCCGGGATGATCCGTACCGCTTCGAGCAGGTGCGCGCCGCGGCGTTCGTCGCAGATCCACCCGGTGATGCCGATGTGGCAGTCGAGCGCGAGATAGTCTTCCAGCGCGGCCTGGGTGTCGGTGAAACAGTGCACGACCACCTTGCCGAGCTGCGGCCGGTGCTCGCGCAGCATCGCCAGGAAGTCGGCGTGCGCGTCGCGCTGGTGCAGGAACAACGGCCGGTGCGTGTCGGCGGCGATCGCCAGCTGGGCGGCGAAGGCGCGACGCTGGTCGTCGTGCGAGGCATAGTTACGGAAGTAATCGAGCCCGCACTCGCCCAGCGACACGACCTCCGGCAGCGTCGCCAGCTCGCGGATCTGTGCGGCGAGCGCATCGCTCCAGTCCGCGGCGTGGTGTGGATGCAGGCCGGCGGTCGCATGCAGGCGGCCGCGGTGGCGACGCGCGAGTGCGAGCGCCTTGCGGTTGCTGTCGGCCGAGCTGCCGGTGACGACGATCTGCGTGACGCCAGCAGCGGCAGCCCGTTCGAGCACGGCGTCGAGGTCGGCGTCGAAACTGTCGTGTGCGAGGTTGGCTCCGATATCGACCAGGTTCATGACGGTCAAGGCACCTGGCCCTTGGTTTCGTCCGGGAAGCATTCGTGGCGCCACAGCACCTGCTGCTCGACCTTGGCCGGCGTGCCGGGCGGCGGCGTCATCTCCAGTGCGTAGATCATCTTGAACGTCATCAGACGCCGGTTGCGTGCCTCGCCGTCCAGCTTGTCGGCGTTCCAGGTTCGGCACAGATACTTGCCGTAGTAGAGCCGCTGTTCGGCGAACTGGCGTTCCCACAGGCGTCCGCGATAGGTCAGCCAGCGGATGTTGCCGTGATCCTGCGAATACAGTGCCGGCTTGTCGTAGCTCGGCGCGCCGCGTTCGGGGTGCAGGACGTCGATCTCGCTACCGTCGGCCAGGCGGCCGGGCACGATCAGCCAGCCATCTTCCTTGAGCGGGAACGGCGCGAACATGTTCCACAGCTGGTCGATGCGCAGTGTGCGGAACAGGGGCGTCAGCGCGGCGTAGCTGCGCTGCGGTGGCATGCCGATCGTATGAAGATTCCAGACCAGCACCAGCAACACGAAGACCGCCGCCAGGGTCTGGCCGACGCGGCCGGTTTCCCAGCGGACTCCGCGCGACGGAAGCAGCCAGGCCGTCAGCCGGCCGAATGCACCGCGATGGCGGGCGACGAAGTCATACACGGCGTTGCCGGGCCGCCCGAGGGCCGGCACACGCAACAGCGGCCACAGCCAGCCGAGCAGCGGCGAATGCTTGACCAGGATCGCGAACGCGGGCCATTTGAGATAGGCCTGTTCGTCGGCGTCGATCACGACCCAGGAATAATTGGCTTCCATCAGCGTGCGCGCGCGCGGCGTGTCCTGCGCCGGTGCGATGTCGGCGCGCGGCAACACGAGGAACTGCTGGAGCAGGCGGCACGATTTCAGACAAAAACCGCAGTCGCGGTCGTAGTAGATGCGCGGTGCCACTGGATGCCGGCGCGCATGGCGCTCGCCGAGCCGGTCCCAGACCCAGCCGCCGCAGAACACGGTCAGGGAGGACAGGCTGACGTAGGGGAAATGCCCGAGCTCCAGGCACAGCAGGAAGCCGACGTGCATCAGCATGAACGCCAGCATCAGCCCGAAGCGCAGCGGCCTCAGGAACACCGGCGAGAAGATCAGGATCGGCCCGAGCAATTCCAGCCACCAGACGTAGGCGCTGAGCAGCCGGGTCAGCGGCAGGAATTCGTTGAGCAGCCTGCCCAGCGGCAGGACGTGCCGGTCCAGTGACAGCGCGTAATAGACCGCGGTGTAATCCGGCACCCACTCATGGCCCGATTTGAGGATCGCGCTGAAGAAATACACCGACATCACCTGCAGCAGCAGGCCCAGCGACGCCCAGGAGACGTGCAGGTTCCGTGTCGGCGGCGGGTTTTCGGCCGTCGCGGCGTCCACCGAATAGCGCGCCCCCAGCGGCAGGAACATGGCCCAGAACAGCAGGCAGGCCATCAGCAGGTCGCCGCCGATGAGAACGACCGGATTGCGATTGAGCAGCGAGGCCCACAGCACGAAGGACAGGATGCTCGCGAGCCGCGTGCGCCAGCCGAGCGCGAACATCAGCGCGAGCACGGTCTGCGCGGCCATCAGCGTGGCGACGAACCACGCCTGACCGCCGACCAGATAGACGGAGAGGCGCTGCGGTGCGTCGAACTGCAACAGCCAGCTGCGCGGCATCACGCCGGCGTCGGTCCAGAATGCCGACAGATCGCCGAAGGCCAGCAGCAGATTGCAGAACAGCACGGTGCCCAGCGCGACGCGGAACAGCGCCAGCGTGCGCAGGTCGATGCCGAAGATCTCCGCGAGTCGTGGATAGCGTTGCGTGAAGTCCATGGAAGTCGAGGATGCGGATGCCCAAACGACAAGGGGAGCCGGCGGCTCCCCTTGATCAGGTGCTCATTGCATCACTGCCGAATCAGGTCGCCCATGTAACCGGTCCCGCCGTCGAGATCGATGACCTGCGCAGTGGAGCCGAAACCCAAACCGCCATCGTGCGCGTCGTAGGGCAGGCAGAGGGGTGTGCCGGGCAGGCAGGTTCCACCGGTCGTCCCGCCCCCTGTCGTGGCCCCGCCGGCCGTCGAGCCGGGCGCCGGATCGGGCGACTCGCTCTCGCTGTTCGCCACTTCCGCGACGACGAACCCGAGGCCGACGACGCCGGCGGCCAGCAGCCCCCAGTCGATCGCAGTCCACTGCGTTCCGCCCGCGGCGGCTTCGTCCTGGTTCAGGCGCAGCTGGCGCACGAACGGCATGCCGTTGATGCTCGCAGCCGAGAAGCCGGCGCGATCGAACTCCACCGCCATCAGCGCGGGCCGTTCTGCGGGCGCTTCGTCCAGGCCGAGCGGGCGATCGATGCGCAGGCCGTAGAAGAACGACTCGGACGCCGGTGCGGCACCGCCGAAACTGAAGTTCAGATAGGCGCGCGCCTCGGGCTGCCGCGAATCCGGCGCCGCCGCTGCGGCGAGCAGGCTCGTGCCGCAGACGACCGTACCGGTGGTCAGCGCCAGAAGGATGTTACGCATCGAGATCCCCCAAATTTGCGTTCAAGTAGTTGATGTCAAACTATAGGCAGCGACTCCCGGACTCGCAAGCGCGAGCCGGCACGCGCTCCGCGACTCGGTTCCGATCGCCCCGCCCATGACCCACGTGCACGCACTGCCTCCGCCTGGAACGACCGAAGAACGCTTGATCCCCGGACCGGCCGGACGCATCGAGGCACTGCTGGCGGCGCCTCTGCAGCCGCGAGTGCCGCCGGTGTTCGCCATCGTCTGTCATCCGCACCCGCTGTTCGGCGGAGCGATGAGCAACAAGGTCGCGTACATGCTGGCGGCGAGCGCGCAGAAGTCCGGCGTCTATGCGCTGCGCTTCAACTTCCGCGGTGTCGGCCGCAGCGAAGGCCGCCACGATGGCGGGCACGGCGAGACCGACGACGTCGAGTTCCTGGTGCACTGGATGCACGAGCGGCTGCCGGGCGCGCGCGTGGTGCTGATGGGCTTTTCGTTCGGCGCGTGGGTCAGCGTGCGCGCTGCGCGTCACCTTCATCCGGTCGCGCAGGTCAGCATCGCGCCGCCGTTTGGCAAGTACGTCGGCGACGAGGCGGTGCCGCAGCGTCCGCCATGCCCGTGGCTCGTGGTGCATGGTCTCGACGACGAAGTCGTGGACTACGGCAACACCAAGGCCGTGCTCGATGCCTATGATCCGCCGCCGGAGCTGGTGACGCTCGATGGTGTCGGTCATTTCTTTCACGGCCGTCTGACCGAGCTGGGAGGCATCGTCCAGGCGTTCTTGCAGCGCCAGCTCGGTTGAGCGGGCGTTCAGCCGCGCTCTGCTATTCTCGCCGCCGCTCACGAATCCCGAAGGAGATCTCCATGCGTCGCGTGCTACTGCTCTGCTCGTTCGTCCTGCCCGCCGCGCCGGCTCTTGCGGCCACGGAGTTCGGCGTGGACTGCGTATCCGCCGGCAATACCTGCCAGGTCGCGTTCGAAGGCGTGGTCAAGGACGTCGCCGCGGCGCTGAACTACAAGCAGCTCGGGCCGGCCGAGGCGACGGGCATCACCGGCATCGGCCTCGGCGTGTTCGCCAACTACACCACCACCGAGAACAGGGATGCATGGCGCACGCTGACCGGCACGGACGTCGATGCGGTCGGCATGGCCGGCATCGTCGCCAGCAAGGGGCTGCCGTTCGGCATCGACGTCGGTGCGTTTTTCACCGCCGTGCCGGACACCAGCGTCAAGGTGTATGGCGCCGAACTGCGTTATGCGATTCTCGAAGGCGGCGTGGCGCAGCCGGCGCTGGCGGTGCGCGGCGCGTACACGCGCACCGACGGCATCGACGACTTCGATTACGAGGCCTGGAACGCCGACGTCTCGCTGTCGAAGGGTTTCGCGATCCTGACACCCTACATCGGCGCCGGTTATGTCTGGGCGACGGCGACGCCCAAGGGCTCGGCCGCGCAACTGGCCAATCTGCGCGAGGTCGAGGCCGACCGCGAGCGCTTCTTCGCCGGGCTGCGGCTGGGGCTGGGCCTGCTCGAACTGACGCCCGAGTACGAACGCATCGGCGACAACAACGCCTACAACCTGCGCTTCGGCCTGTCTTTCTGAAGTGGGCATGTTCGACAAGCTGTCTCGCCGGCTGCGCGCGGCCGCGCCGCAGTCCGGGCCCGCGCCGCGTCATCTGGCGATGGCGGTGCTGCTGGTGGAGACCGCGCGCGCCGACTTCGAGGATCAGCCCGCCGAGCGGCAGGCGATGCAGTCCGCGCTGGCCGCGGTTCTCGGGCTCGATGCGCGGCAGTCGGCGCAGCTGATCGAACAGGCGTTCGACCAGTCACGCGCCGCGGTTTCTCTGCACGGGTTCCTGCGCACGCTCAACACGGAGCTGGACCCTGCGGCCAAATGCGAGCTTCTGGAATGGCTGTGGCGTGTGGCCTATGCCGACGGACGCGTCGCGCCGCATGAGGAGGCGCGCATCCGCCAGATCGCCGAGCTGCTGTTCATAGGGCACGCCGACTTCGTGCGGCTGCGCATGAAGGTCGAGGCAGAACCGGCGGCGCCCGCATGAATCGTGTCAGCGCGGGTTCATCCGTCCGCGGTGACGATGCCGCCCATTTCCGCAAAGAGGGATTCCAGATGAAGAGCACACTCCTCCTGGCGCTGCCGGTACTGCTGGCGGCCTGCACCGCGCCGCGGGCTTACGACGCGCCGCGCCAGCCCGAGCCACCGCGCTCAATCCTCGTTGCGCAGGCCGATTCGCCCGAGCGCGGCGACATGGCGGCGCAGGCCACGCCTGGCGACACCTACAGTGCCGAGGAGATCGCCCGCGAGGCTTCGCAGTTCTTCGGCGAGACCAGCGAGAATCTGGCCAAGGCGATCGAGCGCACGTTCTCCGATCACGGCCGGCCGACGGCTTACGTGCTCGGCCGCGAGGGCGGCGGCGCCGCGGTCGTCGGCCTGCGCTTCGGTGAGGGGACGCTGCGCTTCAAGACCGGCGGGAGCCTGCCGGTGTACTGGCAGGGTCCGACCGTCGGCTGGGATTTCGGCGGCAGCGCGTCCAAGGTGTTCACGCTGGTTTACAACCTGCACGACAGCCGCGACCTGTTCCAGCGCTTCCCTGCGGTCGATGGCAGCCTCTACGTCGTCGCCGGCTTCAGCGTCAACTACCAGCGCAGCGGCGACATCGTGCTGGCGCCGATCCGCACCGGCGTCGGCCTGCGCGCCGGCGCCAGTCTCGGCTACATCCATTACACGCGCGATCGGTCCTTCATCCCATTCTGAGTGGCGCGTCGCACACGGCGGAGGCGGCAAGACGGCCCCGGTTGCTAGTGCAGCGCGCCGATCCGGCGTGCCAGCTCGGCAACGTCGGTCCGGTCCTGATAGATCCCGAAGCCGATGCGCAGGCGGTCGCCGCGCCGATCGCTGACGACGTCGGCCGCCTGCAGCTGTGCGTGCGCGTGGGCGGCCTGCGGATGGCGGAACGCGAGGAAGTTGCCGCGTGGCAGCGGCTCCGGCGGCACCAGCGCGGCGCGCGACAGGACCGGGTGGCGCAGCCGGTCGAGCAGCACCAGGAACTCGCGCTGCAGTTCGAGCGCATGGGCGCGGATCGCCGGCACACTCAGCTGATGGCGCCGTGCCCAGTCCATCACCGCGTTGAAGCGATACAGCGCGGTGGGATCGAAGGTCGCGCCCCAGAAGCGGCTGCCGGAGTCCGGGTAAGTCAGCGCCGTGCCGTGGCGCTGGCTCAGCTGCGCGAGCTCGGCGAGCCAGCCGGTGTTGACCGGGCGCGCAACCTGGCCGGGCGGGCAGTGCATCCACGCGGCGCCTTCGCCGCTCATCGCGTACTTGTAGCCTCCGCCCAGGTAGAAGGCCCGCGCGGCGATGCGGCCCAGGTCGATCGGCACGGCCATGAAGGCGTGGTAGCCGTCGATCACGACCAGGCTGCGCGGACTCGGCACCGCATCGACGATCGGTCGCAGGTCGTCGATCCAGTAGCCCGAGTTGAAGAACACGTGGCTGAGATAGATCAGGTGATGGCCGCCGGCCTGCGCCGCCTCGGTGAAACGGGCGACGAAGCTGGAGAACGGTTCGACCGGCACGCGGGTAGCCTCGGCGCGGCCGGCTTCTTCGAGGCGGCGCAGTTGGCGGTCGAAGCTGACGAACTCGCTGTCCGTCGTCAGCACGCGGAAGGGCTGCGCCTCGATCGAGGACAGCAGCCGCAGGACGAACTCGTGCGTGTTCGCGCCGAAGCAGATCGTGCCGGGGTCGGGCAGGTTGAGCAGCCGCGCGAGATGATGTTGCGCGGTCGGGACGATCTCGCCAAACACCTTGTCCCACTTGGCGTCGATCAGGTCCGCCGCGTCGAGCCAGGCCTGCTGCTGCGCCTCGAAGCTCACGTCCGGCCAGGGATGATGGCTGTGCGCGCAAAAGTGCAGACGCTGCGGATGCGCGCCGAGAAACCGCGAGAAATGCGCCTTGGCGCCCATGGTCAGTCCCTCCCGACTGTACGGCCGGATCGCGTCGGGTCCTCGTGTCCGGGCATCTGACGCGCCCTGTCTGCTTAAGATACGCGAGCGGGCGTGCCGGTCAAATCCGATCGCAGAGCCTCGTTGCCCGGCGCCGCACGGCCGTCGGCGCGGCGGCGGCCGGGAACTGCGGCGCGGGCCGGTGGTCAATCTGGCTACAATCCCGACCCCAACTCTTTGTCCCTGGAGACTCCGATGAGCTGGAACGACAATCTGCGGCCCGTCCCCGTCCGCGCCCACGGCGTGCCGGCGCGCACCTCGGTGGTCTACGACCCTGCCGCCGACGGCGCGCAAAAAGTGTTGCGCAACACCTACCTGCTGCTGTCGATGACCCTGCTGTTCAGCGCCGCGATGGCCGGCCTGTCGTTGGCCATCGGTGTGCCCTACGGCCTGAGCCTGCTCTGTTCGCTGGCCGCGCTCGGCCTGCTGTGGTTCGTCGTGCCGCGCACGGCGAACTCCGAAGCCGGTATCTGGGTGGTGTTCGCGGTCACCGGGCTGCTGGGCTTCGGTCTGGGGCCGGTCCTCAACGTCTACCTCAAGGGTCTTGCCCACGGCTCGCAGATCGTCGGCATGGCGTTCGGGCTGACCGGCGCGATCTTCGTCGGCCTGTCTGCCTACGCGGTGAAGTCCCGCCGGGATTTCAGCTTCATGCGCGGCTTTCTGTTCAGCGGCATCCTGCTGGCGTTCGTGCTGAGCATCGGCCTGCTCGTCGCCTCGCTGTTCGGCGTCTATCTGCAGCCGCTGGCGCTGGGCATCTCGGCGATGTTCGCGCTGCTGATGTGCGGCATGATCCTGTACCAGACCGGCGAGATCGTGAGCGGTGGCGAGACCAACTACGTGCTGGCGACCATTTCCCTGTACGTGGCCATCTACAATCTGTTCACGAGCCTGCTGCACCTGCTCGGATTCGCATCGGGTGACGACTGATCGACCATCGAGGTCGTCTGTGACTCGGGGCCCCGCCGGATCGCGGGGCCTTTTTCGTACGGGAGCGAGGAGCGATGAACTGGAGCACCATCGGACAGACCGTGGGCCTGCTGGTCGCATCGAACGTCTTCATGACGCTGGCCTGGTATGCCCATCTGCGCGACCTGCGCGAGTCGCCGTGGATCGTCGCCGTGCTGCTGAGCTGGGGTATCGCGCTGTTCGAGTACATGCTCCAGGTGCCGGCCAACCGCATCGGCTACACGGTCCTGACGCTGCCGCAGCTGAAGATCCTGCAGGAAGTCATCACGCTGATCGTGTTCGTGCCGTTCGTGCTGATGTACATGCAGCAGTCGCTCAAGTGGGACTACCTGTGGGCCGCGTTGTGCATGGTCGGCGCCGTCTATTTCGTGTTCCGCTCGTGAGCCCGGCGCTTCGGGCTAGGCTATGACGCGCACGACACACAGGAGAGCATGGGCATGATTTCGGTGGACGACTACCAGCGCCACGACGGGCTCGGACTCGCCGCGCTGGTGCGCGAGCGACAGGTTACGCCGGCGGAGCTGCTGGAGGCGGCGATCGCACGCGCCGATGCCGTCAACCCGAAGATCAACGCGATCGTCATCTCGATGCAAGAGATCGCCCGCGAGCGTGTGCGGCAGCCGCTCACGGGGCCGTTCGCCGGCGTGCCCTTCCTGGTCAAGGACGTGATCCAGGATTACGCCGGTGTGCCGACGACCGTCGGCAGCGCGGCGATCCGCGACTACGTGCCCGCCACGCATGCGGAGATCACCGAGCGCTTCCTGCGCAGCGGTGCCGTCGTCTTCGGCAAGACCAATTCACCGGAGCTCGCGCTCAAGGGCTGCACCGAGCCGTTGCGCTGGGGTGCGACGCGCAATCCCTGGAATCTGGAGCGCACGCCCGGCGGATCGAGCGGCGGCGCGGCAGCGGCCGTGGCCGCCGGCATCGTGCCGCTGGCCGGCGCCAACGACGGCGGCGGTTCGATCCGCATCCCGGCCGCCTGCTGCGGCCTGTTCGGCCTGCGGCCGTCGCGCGGGCGCGTGCCGCTGGGGCCGCGTCTGGGCGAGGCCTGGGAGGGCGCGTCGTCGGATCTGGTCGTGTCGCGCAGCGTGCGCGACAGCGCGGCGATGCTCGACGCGATTCACGGTGCGGACGTCGGCGCGCCCTTCGAGATCCGCCCGCCCGCGCGGCCGTATCTCGAAGAACTGCGCAGCGAGCCCGGGCGTCTGCGCATCGCCTTCTGCACGCGCTCGCCGATCGGCACCGACGTGCACCCCGACTGCGTGCAGGCGGTGGTCGATGCGGCGCGGCTGCTCGAAAGTCTGGGTCATCACGTCGAGGAGGCGGCACCGGACGTGGACGGAGACGCGCTCGCCCGTGACTACCTGACGATGTACATGGGCCAGGTCGCCGCCGACATCGCCCACTGGGGTGCGGTCGCCGGCGCCCGCGAAGCCGATTTCGAGCCGGACACGCGCGTGCTCGGTCTGCTCGGCCGCACACTGTCGGCGGGCGACTACGTGCTCGCGCGCCGCCGCTGGAACGACTACGCACGCGCGCTGGGCCGTTTCCACCAGCGCTACGCGCTGTACATGACGCCGACGCTCGCACAGCCGCCGATGCGTATCGGCGAGCTCGAACTGCCGCGCTGGCAGCAGATCGCCCGGTCGCTGCTGCTGGGCCTGCGTGCAGGCCGCCTGCTGCACGGCAGCGGCATGGTCGAACAGCTGGCGCGCGACAGTCTGGCCAAGGTGCCATTCACGCAGCTCGCCAATCTCACCGGCACGCCGGCGATGTCGGTGCCTTTGCATTGGACCGCCGAAAACCTGCCGATCGGCGTCCAGTTCATCGCGCCCTTCGGCGCCGAGGATCTGCTGTTCCGTCTCGCCGCGCAGCTGGAACAGGCCAGGCCCTGGGCGCAGCGCCGGCCGGTGCTGTGAACGTCCTCATCGATCCGCGCTTCTGCGGCCCGCCGGCCTCGGGCAATGGCGGCTACAGCTGCGGGCTGCTCGCGCAGCACCTGCCGGGTTCCGTCGAGGTCACGCTCAAGGCGCCGCCGCCGCTGGGTGTCGATCTGCAGATCGACGTATCCGGCCACGCGGCACGAATGACGTGCGACGGACAGGTGATCGCCGAGGCGCGGGTCATCGACGCCGACTGGCCGGCACCGCCGCCGCGTCCCGACTTCGAGGCGGCCGTCCTGGCGGCGACGCGCTACGCCGGATTCCGCCGGCACGACTACCCGACCTGCTTCGCCTGCGGACCGGACCGCGCCGAACACGACGGGCTGCGCATCTTCAGCGGGCCGTGGCGCGACGGCATCGTCGCCGCACCCTGGATCGCGGACGACTCGCTCGCCGATGCGCAGGGCACGCTGCCGGTGCCGGTGCTGTGGGCCGCGATCGACTGTGCCGGCTACTGGGCCGCGACGGCCGGTCTCGATCCCGGTCCGGCGATGCTGCTCGGCCGCATGAGCGCGCGATTCGACGGCAGTGTGCGTGCAGGGGAACGCTGCATCGTCTCCGGCTGGACGCTGGGTGTGGACGGCCGCAAGCATCGGGCCGGCACCGCGCTGTTCGGCGCCGACGGCCGCTGCGTCGGCCAGTCGCGCCAGACCTGGATCGCCCTCAAGGGCGAACGCTGATCCGCATGGACGAACTGATCGTCGCGCTCGCTCCACGTCTGCCGACGCTGGCATCCGAACTGCCGCGTGTGCTCGCGGCGAGCCGCTTCCTGCGTGCCGCGCTCGCGGCTCTCGACGCCGACGACCTGGACGGTTTCGAGCGTTCCTATCGTCACGGCGAGCTGGCGGCGCGTGTCGATGGCGCAGTCGCCGCCGATCCCGCCATGGTGGCGCGTGTCTTGCGGCGGGCGCGCCGGCGCGAGATGGCGCGTATCGCCCTGCGCGATCTCGCCGGCGCCGCCGGGCTCGACGAAACCCTGCGCGACCTCTCCGACCTGGCCGATGCCTGTGTCGCTGCCGCCCTGCGCGGTGTCGAGAACCGCCTGCAGGCCCGCCACGGCGTGCCGCGCGGCGCCGATGGCGAGATCGTGCGGCCGGTGGTGCTGGGTATGGGCAAGCTGGGCGGGCGCGAGCTGAACTTCTCGTCCGACATCGACCTGATCTTCTGTCACACCGACAGCGGTGAGACCGATGGCGAACGCAGCATCAGTTCGGACGAATACTTCATCAAGCTCGCGCAGGAGACGACGAAGCTGCTGCTCGCGCAGACCGAGGACGGCTTCGTGTTCCGCGTCGATACGATGCTGCGGCCGTTCGGGTCGGCCGGCGCGCTGTCGGCTTCGTTCCCGGCGCTGGAGGACTACTACCAGGTGCATGGCCGCGAGTGGGAGCGCTACGCGCTGATCAAGGCGCGGCCGATCGCCGGCGATCTCGAAGCGGGCGAGCGCCTGCTGCGCGCGCTGCGGCCCTTCGTCTATCGCCGCTATCTCGACTACAACGCGATCGGTGCGTTGCGCGAGCTCAAGAAACTGATCGAGGACGAGGTCGCGCGCAAGGGACTCGAAGACAACGTCAAGCTCGGCGCCGGCGGCATCCGCGAGATCGAGTTCATCGTGCAGTCGTTCCAGCTGGTGCGCGGCGGCAGCGTCGCTGCACTGCGCGACAGCCGGCTGCGGCCGGTGCTGCGCTACCTCGGCGAGAATGGCTATCTCGACGCCGGCGATGCGCAACGGCTCGACGAGGCCTACGTGTTCCTGCGCCGGCTCGAGAACGCGATCCAGATGTACGCCGACCAGCAGACGCATGCGCTGCCGATGGCCGAAGATGCGCGCGCCGCGCTGGTCGCCGCGCTGTGCTTCCAGGACTGGGCAGCGCTGGTCGCGCGCGTGACCGAAGTCCGCAGCTTCGTCCGTGCCCAGTTCGCGCGCGTGTTCGCCACCCGGCACCATGCGCCGGAGAGCGTGCAGCAGCAGCTGGTCGATGCGCTGTGGAGCGGGGCGCTGACCGGCGACGCCGCGCTCGAAGCGCTGTATGCGGCAGGCTTCCGGCGCCACCCGCAGGCCGTGCTTGCACAGTTCGAGTCCTTGCGCGAGGTGCGGCTGGTGCGCGCGATGCGCGAAGAAGCCGTGCAGAAACTGCGTGCGCTGCTGGCAGAGATCGTCGAGCTGGCGCTCACCCACGCCGAACCCGAGACCGCGCTGGTGCGGACGCTGCGCGTGGTCGAGGCCGTGGCCGGTCGCAGCACCTACCTGACCTTGTTGCGCGAGTCGGTTGCCGCGCGCGGTACGCTGGTGCGTCTGTGTGCGGCCAGTCCGTGGCTGACCGAGTTCATCGCCCACGCGCCGATCGTGCTCGACAGCCTGCTCGACGCGCGCGCGCTGTACGCGCCGCCGGAGCGTGCCGAACTGTTCGCCGAGCTGGCGCGCCGCGCCGAGCCGCTGCATCCGCCGGCCGACACCGAGCAGGCGATGGACCTGCTGCGCCACTATCAGAAGGAGATCACGCTGCGCGTCGCCGCCGCGGATCTGGTCGAGGCGCTGCCGCTGGTCAAGGTCAGCGACCGGCTGACCTGGCTTGCCGAGGCGATCGTCAGTCAGGCGCTGGCCTTTGCCTGGCAGGAGATGCGCGCGCAATACGGCGCGCCGCTCAGGAACGACGGCACGCCGGCCGGCTTCGCGGTGATCGCCTACGGCAAATTCGGCGGCGTCGAACTGGGTTACGGCTCCGATCTCGACCTGGTGTTCCTGCACGACTGCGACCAGCTCGACGCCGACAGCGCCGGTGGGCCGCGCAGCATCAACAACGGCACCTATCTCGCACGGCTCGCGCAGCGGCTGATCAACTGGCTCGCGACGCAGACACCCGCCGGACGCGCCTACGAGGTGGACATGGAGTTGCGCCCGAACGGCCGCTCGGGGCTCCTGGTCAGCAGCGTCGCCAGCTTCGAGAGCTACCAGCGCAATGAAGCCTGGACCTGGGAGCACCAGGCGCTGACCCGCGCGCGCTGGGTGGCCGGCAGCACCGGCATCGGTGATGCCTTCACGCGCATCCGCCGCGAGGTGCTGATGCAGCCGCGCGACCCGGACCGGCTGCGGCAGGAGATCGTGGAGATGCGCGCGAAGATGCGCGCGAACCTCGACAAGTCCACGTCCGAGGTCTGGGATATCAAGCAGGGCGAGGGCGGGCTGGTCGATCTGGAGTTCATCACCCAGTTCCTCGTGCTGCGCGACGCCCACCACGATGCCGGCATCGTCGAATGGAGTGACAACTGGCGCCAGCTCGAGGCACTGGAGCGCGCCGGGAGTATCGGTGGGCAGGATCGCGACGCCTTGATCCGCTGTTACCGGACGTTCCGCGGCTGGGCGCACAAGCGCGCCCTGCAGAACGAATCGTCGCTGGCGGCCGCGGACGAGTTCGTGCAGGAGCGCGCCACCGTGCTCGACGTGCGCCGGCGCGTGCTGCAGGCATAGCGCCGTCGTCCGAGTCCTCGGTTTGCGCAGGCTATGATCTTGCGCCTGCGTATCGGCTCACGGGAGGGAGCGTCGATGTCTGCCAAGTTTTCCGGTAACTACTGGCTGATGTGGCTGCGGTGGAATCTTTATCGTCGATACCGCAAGCCCGGTGACCGCAGTACGCACTACAAGGCCGCGGTGCTGCGCATGCGCAAGCTGCTGCGCGAACTGCCGCCCGGCTCGCTCGTGGTCGATTGCGGCGCCAATGTCGGCGTGGTCTCCGAGTTCTTCCTGCGACAGGGCATGAAGGTGATCGCCTTCGAGCCCGATCCGGTCGCGCTGCGCGCGTTCAAGGCGCGCCTGTCTGGCGAAGCGAACCTGCGACTGGAAGAAAAGGCGGTCGGCGCCAGTCCCGGCGTGGCGCCGATATTCCAGAGCGCTGCGCTCGACGGTGCCGGGCTGCAGGCGACGGAGTCCAGCTCGCTGATCCATCGGGACATCCACGGCGCCGCGCCGGCCGGCGAGGTCGAGGTCGTGGATCTGATCGCCTACCTCAAGGCGCTTCCCGAGAAGGTGCGCATCCTCAAGCTCGACGTCGAGGGCTACGAGGCCGACATCGTCGAGGCCATGCTCGACGATGGCATCTACCGCGACATCGACCTGATCCTCGTCGAGACGCACGAGCGCTTCTCGCCGGAACTGGCGGCGCGCCTGGGCAGGATCCGTCAGCGCGTGCGCGAGCAGGGGATCGGCAACATCTGTCTCGACTGGCACTAGGAGGCCGAGCCGTCAGCCGGCGGGCGGGTCGAGGCCCAAGGCGCGGATGTACGCGGCCGCGCTGTTGGCGACGGTGAACGGCGTCGCGGCCTCGCGGATGCGCTCTGCCGGCAGGGGGGTCTCCAGCGCGCGGCTGATCGCGGCGGCAAGTGCGGCCGCGTCGTTGGGCGGGACGATCTCGCCGCAGCGACCGTCCTGCAGGATGTCACGCGCACCGCCACCGACGCAGTCGGCGGCGACCACGGGGACGCCCAGTGCGGCCGCTTCGACCAGCACGTTGGGTGAGCCTTCCCATAGGGAGGACAGTGCGAACACCGAGGCGCGGGCCATGTAGGCGTAGGGATTGGTCTGCCACCCGGGCAGATCGACATCGTCGCCGACCCCCAGTCGCGCGGCCAGGGTCAGCAAGCGCTGGCGCTGGCGCCCGTCGCCGAGGATCAGCAAGCGGCAGGGGCGCCGTGCGCGGACCTGCGCGAATGCCTGCACCAGTACGCCGAAGTTCTTCTGCTTGCGCAGTCCGCCGATGCCGAGGACGACGGGAAGCCCGGCATCGGCGCCCTCGAACCAGCGGTGGGCCGGCGTCTGCCGTGCCTGTTCGAACAGGGTCGGTGTCACGGTCGGATTGGGCAGGACATGCACCTTCGACGGGGGCACCTTCAGGTTCTCGACGAGGTCCGTGCCGATCCCGCGCGACACCGCGATGCAGCCGTCGGCCTGGGCATAGAGCTGGCGCATGGAACGGATTTGCCACCAGCGGCGCAACGGATTGCGTGAACGCGCCAGCAGACGTCCGACCAGGGGATTGCCGACGCGGAAGTACAGCGGCGTCCGCAGCCCGGCCTGCGTGCGGGCGCGCAGCGCGAGCGCGTCGTCGGTGAGCTTGGCCGTGATCATCACGCCGGGCTGATGTTCGCGCAGGAAGTCCACCACGCGGGCCTGCGGGTGCTCGCGGCCGAGCGTGATCAACCGGACCTGCGGCGACAGGGCATCGATGAAGCGCGCACGGACATCCGACATCAACAAATAAACCGTCACGCCGCGTTCGGCGAGGCCGTTGCAGGTGTTGATCACCATGCGTTCGACCCCGCCGTCGCCGAAGTCATGCGCGAGGATGGCCAGGGATTTCATCGTGCTCGTATCCGGGAATCGCACCAGTGGCGGGCGGCGAGGGTAGCGCAAACCGGATATCCGTACCCGGTGTCCGCGCGGCTTTTGGCATCATATGCCGATGCTCCTGTCCAATCGCTACAACTTCCTCTACGTCCACATCGCCAAGACCGGCGGCACCAGCGTGCGCGCGGCGCTCAAGTCGCTGCAGTGGAAGGACCCGTACTATGTCGCGCAGTTCATCTGCTCACGGCTGTCGCACCTCACCGGGCACCGCATCGCCGCCAAGCTGCCGCGGCACGCCAAGATCATCTGCGCGCAGGAGATGCTGCCCCAGGAATTCTTCGACGGACTGTTCAAGTTCGCCTTCGTGCGCAATCCCTGGGACCTGCAGGTGTCGAGCTATCACCACCTCAAGCGCGAGCGCCCGCACCTGCTCGAAGGCCACGAATCCTTCGAGTCCTTCACGCGCTGGAAGCTCGATCCGCAGCGCCCGTACCAGTATCACCTCGACACGGCGATCACGCCGCAGACCGATTATCTGATCGACCTGCACGGCAAGGTGCTGACCAACTACCTCGGTCGCTACGAGAACCTGCACGAGGACTTCGCGCACATCTGCAGGACGATCGGCGTGCCGGTCATCGAATTGCCGCACAAGCGCCAGGCGACCGACCGCAGCAAGGACTACCGCAGCTACTACAGCGACGACCTCGCCGAACTCGTCGGGCGGTATTTCGCCCGCGATGTCGAGGTGCTCGGCTACCGCTTCGATCCGCAGCAAGTCACTACTTCGTAGACATCGCCGGTGATATCATGCGCATATGCGTCTGGTTCTGGACACCGATGTCGTCGTCGCCGCGCTGCGCAGCCCGACCGGGGCGTCGGCGGAACTGCTGAGGCGCGCACGCCGCGGTCGCGTGCGGCTGCTGGCCAGCGTGCCGCTGTTCATTGAGTACGAGGCCAAGTGCGCCGAGCAAAGCCATTTGCGCGCGTCCGGATTGACGGTACGCGAACGTCGCCAGTTCCTTGATGCACTGGCGGCGTTGGTCGAGCCGGTTGTTGTCCATTACCTCTGGCGGCCGCAGTTGCGGGATCCGGCCGACGAAATGGTGCTCGAAGCGGCGGTCAACGGACGCGCTGACGCTCTGGTGAGCTTCAACCACCGCGATTTTGGTGACGTGCCGCAAAGATTCGGGATTTCGCTGTTGCGGCCGTCGGAAACAGTCAGGAGTCTGTCATGAAGGCTGTGTCGACCTACCCATTGCGCTTGCCGCGCTCGCTTCGGGCGGCGGTTGCGCGCGTCGCGCGTGAAGAAGGTACGAGTGTGAACCAGTTTGTCAGCAGCGCCGTAGCCGAGAAGCTGGCGGCGCTGGAGGCTGTCGAGTTTTTCGAGTCCCGCAAGGCGCGCGCGGACTTCGCAGCTTTCGATCGCATCATGAGCCGCAAGGGTGGCGAGAAGCCCCGCGCCGGCGACGAATTGGACCGGAAGTAGAGTCGGCTCATGTGCGGAATCGCGGGTATGGTTCTGCGCGAAGGGACGGTCGACAATGTCGACCTGCAGCGCATGGCGGCGACCCTCACGCACCGCGGGCCCGAGGACACGGGCACCTACGTGTCGGGTCGATTCGGCATCGCGCACACGCGACTGGCGATCATCGACGTCGCCGGCGGCCATCAGCCGCTGTTCGATGCGCAGAAGCGCTACGCACTGGTCTGCAACGGCGAGATCTACAACTACGTCGAACTGCGCGCCGAGCTGGAGGCGCTGGGCGCGCGGCCGCTGACGCATTCGGACTCGGAAGTCGCGCTGCATGGCTACGTGCACTGGGGCCGCGATGCGTTCAGGCGGCTCAACGGCATGTACGCCTGCGCGCTCTACGACCACACGGCCGACGAGCTGTGGCTCGTGCGCGATCGTCTGGGCATCAAGCCGCTGTACATCGCGCGCCTGCCGGACCGCATCCTGTTCGCCTCCGAACTCAAGGCGCTGGTGCCGCTGCTGCCGCAGCGGCAGATTCACGCCGGCGCGCTGGCGCAGTTCTTCCAGAATCAGTTTTCGACGGGCGCCGAGACCGTCATCGCCGGCGTCGAGCGTGTTCCGGCCGGTTGCGCCCTGCGCATCGGTCCCGACCTGTCGATCCAGACGCAGCGCTACTGGAGCGCGCTCGACGTCGCGCCGCGCCACGGTCTGACGCACGACGAGGCGGTGGCCGAGTGGGAACCCCTGTTCGAACGGGTGATGCGCGAGCACATGCGCTCGGATGTGCCCTACGGCGTGTTCCTGTCCGGCGGCGTCGATTCCGCCGTGCTGGTGGGGCAGCTCAGGCGCTACCACGACCGGCCGATCCGCACCTTCTCGATCGGCTGGAGCGATGCGCAGCAACGCGACGAGCTCGACGGCGCCGAGGCGATGGCGCGGCTGTTCGGCACCGAGCACAGTTCGATCCGCCTGGATGCCGGGGCGGTGTTCCGCCGCCTGCCGCGCTCGGTGTGGGCGGCGGACGACCTGATGCGCGACTACGCCTGCCTGCCGACACTGGCCCTGGCCGAGGCGGCCGGACGCGAGCTCAAGGTCGTGTTCAGCGGCGAAGGCGGGGACGAGGCCTTTGCGGGCTACGGACGGTACCGTCCGGATTCCTTTGAGCGGACCTTCAAGGCGCTGCGCTATCCGGGCAGCGGCGGATTCCGCGTGCGTCCGGAACTGGACCCCGGTTGGGTGCGCCGGCTGTTCGTTCCCGAACTCCAGCCGGCACTGGCCGCTTACCGGATGCCGGTCATCCGCGCCTGGCAGGAGACGCCGAAGTCGTGGAGTGATCTGCAGCGTCGCCAGTACGTCGATCTGCAGACCAATCTGCCGGACGATCTACTGGTCAAGGCCGACCGCATGCTGATGGCCCACAGCGTCGAGGGACGCGTGCCGTTCCTCGATCATCGCGTGGTCGAGTTCGGCCTGTCGTTGCCCGATGCCTTGAAGGTGTCACGCAGCGCCGGCAAGCTGTTCATCAAGCGCTGGGCCGAATCCTTCATTCCCGCGACGCATCTCTGGCAGCACAAGCGTGGATTCCACGTCCCGGTCGGCGAATGGCTGCGTGGCGCGTTCGTGCAGTCGCTGGCCGAGCGCTTGGTGAACAGCGCCGCGATCCGGGCGTGGTGCCGGCCGCAGGCCGTTGCCGAGCTGCTCGTCCGGCAGCAGCGGCACGGGGACGTCACGCGCGAAGTCTGGAGCCTGATGCAGTTCGCCATCTGGTATCGCCTGTTCATCGAGGGCGCGACGGCGGTGCCTTCCGCGGAGGAGGATCCCCTGGCATGGATCGCGTAGATCGCGGGCGCATCGCCGTGTTCATGTCCACGTCCGGGCACAGCGGCGTGGACCGGGCGATGCGGCACCTGATCCCGGCGCTCGCCGGTCGTGGGTACAAGGTCGATCTGCTGAAGGTGCGCCGGCACGGCCCCGAGCTCGCCGAGGTGCCGGCCGGCGTGCGGATCATCGACACGGGCGTCCGCACGACTTACCTGGCCTTGTTCGCCCTGATCCGTTACCTGCGCCGCGATCGGCCGGCGGTGCTGCTTTCCGACAAGGACAAGGTCAACCGCACGGCTCTGCTTGCGCGCTGGCTCGCCCGCGCCAGGGGCACGCGGCTGGTGCTCAGCTCCGGCACGACCATCTCGATCGATCTGCAGCACCGCGGCGCGTTCGAGCGCTGGCTGCAGCGGACGTCGATGGGGCGGCTCTACCGCCATGCCGACCAGGTGATCGTCACCTGCGCCGACGTGGCCGACGACATGGCGCGCTACACCGGACTGGCGCGCGAGCACATCCGCCCCGTCGAGAGTCCCGTCGTACCCGCGCAACTGTTCGCCGCGCGACCGCCGCCGCCCGAACATCCGTGGTTCGTGCCGGATGCGCTGCCGGTGATCGTCGGCGTCGGTGAGCTGTCCGCGCGCAAGGACTTCGAGACCTTGATCCGTGCATTTGCGCGACTGCGCGCGCGGCGGACCTGCCGGCTGGTGATCGTCGGTCGCGGCAAACGGCTGGACGCCCTGCGCGCCCTCGCCGACGCGCTGGGCGTGGCCGCGGACGTCGATTTCCCCGGCTTCCGCACCGATGTCTATGCGTTCATGGCGCACGCCGCGGCGTTTGCGATGACCTCACGCTGGGAGGGGCTCGGCTTCGTGCTGATCGAGGCTCTGGCCTGTGGTACGCCGAGCGTCGCCGTCAACTGCCCCAGCGGCCCGCGCGAAATCCTGGGTGACGGTCGTTACGGCCCGCTGGTGCCGGTCGGCGACGACCGCGCGCTGGCCGATGCGCTCGAGCGCGTGCTGGACCACCCCTTGCCGCGCGAAACGCTGCAGCAGGCTGCGCGGCCCTACGAGATCGAGGCGGCCACCGACGCCTATCTGCGTGCCTTCGCGTTGCCGCTCCGTGCAGCCGGGACGCATCCATGAAACGCCTCGCCGTTCTGATCTCCTTCTCCGGCGACGGCGGCGTCGAGCGCATGGTCACGAACCTGTGCGCCGAGTTTGCGAAGCACGTGCAGGTCGATCTGCTGGCGATCAAGGCCGGTGGCGGGCATGCCAGCCGCATTCCGTCCAGCGTCAACGTCATCCACCTCAACGCGCGGCACGCATGGACCAGCGTGCCGGAGATCGAACGCTATCTGCGTGAACGACGCCCGGATGCGCTGCTGGTCGCCAAGGACCGCGCCGGCCGCGCGGCGATCAAGGCGCGGCGCCGTGCCGGCCTGCAGATGCCCCTGTGGATCCGGCTGGGCACCAATCTTTCGGCGGCGCTCGAGCGCAAGGATGCGTTCAGCCGCTGGCTGCGCGTGTTCCCGATGCGGCGCCTGTACCCGCTCGCGTCCGGCGTGATCGCGGTTTCGCAGGGCGTCAAGGAGGACACGCAGCGCGTCACCGGCCTGCCGGCGGAGCGCATCGTCGTGATCCGCAACCCGGTGATCACCCCGCGGCTGGCCGAGCAGGCGGCCGAGCCGGTGCCGCACCCCTGGCTGGCCGACAAGACCGTACCGGTCATCATCGGTATGGGCCGACTCACCCGGCAGAAGGACTTTCCGACGCTGCTGCGCGCCTTCGCCGCGTTGCAGCCGGAACGACCATCGCGGTTGATCATCCTTGGCGAAGGCAGGGACCGTGCGGTTCTCGAAGGACTGGCGCGCGAGCTGGGCGTGGCGGACGAGCTCCACCTCGCCGGCTTTCAGACCAATCCCTACGCCTGGCTGGCGCGCGCGGATCTGTTCGTGTTGTCGTCCGCGTGGGAGGGTTCGCCCAACGCGCTGACCGAGGCGCTGGCGCTGGGAGTGCCGAGCGTGTCGACCGACTGCCCGAGCGGCCCGCGCGAGATTCTCGACGGCGGGCGTTACGGGCCGCTGGTGCCGGTCGGCGATGTCGCGGCGATGACGCAGGCGATGCGGCAGACGCTGCACCAGCCCTTGCCTGCCACCGAACTGCGTGCCGCCGTCGAGGAATACCGTGCCCAGACCAGCGCGCGGCGCTATCTTGATCTGCTGGGGCTGCCGTGATGGCCGGCGCTGTGGGGCAGGACACGGCACCAGAGGTAAGCCCACGCCAGAGCTTCGACCATGATCCTGGACGGAAACCTTCGACCATGAGCGCGCTGCGCAGCCTGCAGATCATCGGCAGCCAGACCATGGGCGGTGCCGAGAACAGTTTCGTGCGCCTCGTGCGCGCACTGACCCGCGCCGGCATGCCCGCGGATGCGGTCACGCGCAGCGGCTCGGACGTCCGCGCCGCACTGGACGGGCATCGCCAGTGTTTCGAAGTGCCGATGCGCAATGCACTGGATCTGTCGAGCGTGCTGCGCATCCGCCGACTGCTGCGCGAAGGTGCGTATCCGGTCGTGCAGACCTGGGCGACGCGCGCGACGTGGCTGACGCGCGCGCCATCCGGTGTCGTCCATGTCGCGCGCCTGGGCGGTTACTACCGGCCGCGCAACTTCCGCCACGCCGACGCCTGGGTCGTCAACACGCGCGGTCTGCGCGACTGGCTCGTCGGTGGCGGCTTTCCCGCGGATCGCGTGCACTGGATCGACAACTTCGTTCCCATCGACGCGCGTCCGCCGCCGATGTCGCGGCGGGACCTCGGTATCCCGGACGATGCGCTGGTCACGGTCGCGCTCGGCCGTCTCGTGCCCAAGAAGGGTTTCCAGGATCTGCTGGCGGCCATGGCCGCATTGCCGCAGCAGATCGCCGGCCGGACACATCATCTGATCCTGATGGGGGAAGGGCGGTCGCGTGCGGCGCTCGAAGCGCAGGCGCGCGATGCCGGATTGCAGGCGCGCGTGCATTTCACCGGCTGGCTCGATACATCGGTCGCGGCGCTGGCGCTGGGTGACCTGATGATCTGTCCGTCGCGCGAGGAGCCCCTGGGCAACGTGATCCTGGAAGCATGGAGCAAGCGACTGCCGGTGCTCAGCACGCGCAGCGCGGGCGGCATGGAACTGATCGAGGAGGGCGTCACCGGCCTGCTCTGTGCCGTCGCGGACCCCGCCGGGTTGGCCGAGCGCTGGCGACGGCTGCTCGAAGAGCCAGGGCTGCGCCTGGAGCTGGCGCAACGCGGCAGCGAGCATTTCGAGAAGCGCTACAGCGAGGCCGCGACCGTCGCGGCCTACCGCGCGCTTTACGGCAAGCTGGTCGGTGATTCCGACAGGGTGCGGGTCCCCAGCACCTCGCGATAGACGGTCAGATTGCCTTCGACCATCGCGTCCATCGAGAACTCGCGCGCGATCAGCGCCGGACCGCCGCGCGCGAGCTGCAGGCGCAGGGCATCGTCACCGAGCACGCGTTCCAGCGCGGCCTGCAGCGCGCCGACGTCGCCGGGCGGCACCAGCAGGCCGTTCTCGCCGTCGCGCACGGCTTCCGGCATGCCACCGGCGCGGCTGGCGATGATCGGCACGCCGGCAGCGGCGGCCTGCAGCAGCGACACGCCCAGTCCCTCCATGTAGGCGGGATGCACGAGCAGGTCCAGGCAGCCCAGCCAGCGCGGCAGGTCGGTGCGGAAGCCGGCGAAGCGCACGTCGTCGGTGAGGCCCAGGCGCGCGGCTTCGGCTTCCAGCGCATCCCGCTGCGGGCCCTGGCCGAAACAGATCAGCAAAGGCCGCCGCCCGGGCGCGAGGCGCGCGAGTGCCTCGAACAGCACGCGATGCCCCTTGCGCTCGATCAGCTGCGCGACCACGCCGGTGACCGGCCGGTTCGCGGGCAGGCCGAATTCGGCGAGGAACTCGGCGCGCGGCGCCGGCGATGTCCACGCCGGCGCATCGACCACGCTGCGCACGACGCGGATGCGCGCCGCATCGACGCCCTCTGCGCGCAGCACTGCGGCGATGCCCTCGGAGATGCAGATCACGCGCGCGTACTGGCGGTATTTCAGGCGCGCCCACCAGCCGGCTTCGGGATTGTCGACACGCCGCGACAGTACCGCCGGTACCCCGGCGAGCCGGGCGGCGAGGCCGCCGAGCACGTCCGCACCGCGGCGCGAGTGCAGGTGGACCAGCTGCGGGCGCTCCCGTTCAATCACACGCTTGAGGCGGAAGATGAACCCCAGATCGACGTCGCCGCCGCAGGCCACTTCAACGACCTTGACTCCGGTGCCGCGGAACTTCGCGCCGATCGCGGCGCCGGGCGGGCACACCAGCACGTTCTCGATTCCACGTAGGGCCAGGCCATCGAGCAGGTAGGCGACCTGCTGCGCCCCGCCGTAGAGGTGCATGCCGGTTTCGACGTGAAGGATCTTCATCGGACGCGACCCAGCAGGTCGGTCACGGCGTCGGCCACGCGCTCCGGAGTGAGTTGTCTCATGCAGGTGAATGCGCCGTTGCAGGTCGGGCGCCGCTTGCAGGGCGCGCAGGGCAAGCCGTCGTAGATCACGCGCAGCGGCGACTCCGCGCCTTGCGTGTAAGGACAGGTCGATCCGAACAGCGCAATGGTTGGCGTGTGCACGGCGATGCCGATGTGCGTGAGGCCGGTGTCGACGCCGACGACTGCACGGGCCTGCGACAGCCATGCGGCCAGATCCGGCAGTGCCGTCTGGCCCGCCAGGTTGAGGCTGCCGGCCGGCATCTGGGCGACGAGTCGCTGCGCGTGCTCGCGATCGGCCGGACCGCCGAAGACCACGCACGGCCCGAGGCCGGTGGTGACCAGGCGCCGTGCCAGCGCGGGCCAGTGCTCGTCGGGCCAATGCTTCTGCGGACGCGTCGTGAACGGGCACAGGGCGAGGAAGCCGGACGCGAGCCGTCGGGCGGCCATCGCTTCTGCGACGCGCGCGGCAGCGGCCGCGGCAACCGGCAGCCGCGGCGCGGCCGCCGGTGCGCCGGTGAGCCGTTCGGCGAGATAGCGGTATTCGGAGGCGATGTCTGCCGGGTCGCCACCCTTGTCGAACTGTTCGTGCAGCAGGAACGCAAGCGGTTCCTTCGAGCGGAAACCGACGCGGCGCGTGCCGCCGGCGAGCCAGGCCAGGACGCGCGACTTGGCCAGGCCCTGCGCGTCGATCACCCAGTCGAAGCGGCGAGCACGCAGTTCGCGGCGCAGCCGCCACAACGCGGCCGGCGACTTCAGCGTGTCCTTGCTGATCGTGATCAGCTCGTCCAGGCGCGGATCGTCGCGCAGCACGCCGGCGAAGCCGGACTGCGCCAGCCAGGCGATGTGTGCGTCCGGAAAGGCACGGCGCAGACCGTCGAGCAGACTGGTGCAGAACACCAGGTCGCCGAGCGCCGACAGGCGCACGATGAGGATGCGGGCGGGAGCGGACGGGGTGACGGGCACGGTCTTCGAGGTTTTTCGAGCGCAAGATGATATGCCGGCCCTATAATTGCCGCTCGTTTCTTTGCGACCCCGGAATTCCGAACATGACGTCCTTTGCCGACCGCGACGGTTACATCTGGTACGACGGCGAACTCAGGCCCTGGCGCGAATGCACGACGCACGTGCTGACCTACACGCTGCACTACGGCGTCGGCTGCTTCGAGGGCGTGCGTGCGTACAGGACGCCCAAGGGCACGGCGATCTTCCGGCTGGAGGACCACACCCGGCGTCTGTTCAACTCCGCGAAGATCATCGGCATGAAGATGCCGTGGACGCCCGAGCAGCTCAACGAGGCGCAGAAGGAAGTCCTGCGCGCGAACAAGCTCGAAGAGGCCTACATCCGGCCGATGGTGTTCTACGGTTCGGAAGGCATGGGCCTGCGCGCCGCCGGCCTGCAGACGCACGTGATCATCGCCGCGTGGACCTGGGGCGCCTATCTGGGTGCCGACAACATGGAGCGCGGCATCCGCATCAAGACCAGCTCGTTCCAGCGCCACTACGTCAATGCCTCGCTGTGCCGTGCCAAGGCCAACGCCAACTATCTCAACTCCTCAATGGCGCTCAACGAAGTGCTGCGCGATGGCTACGACGAAGCGCTGATGCTGGACCCCGAGGGCTATGTCGCCGAAGGCAGCGCGGAGAACATCTTCGTCATCAGCAACGGCGTGATCAGCACGCCGGATGTCACCTCCGCGCTCGACGGCATCACCCGCCGCAGCGTCATGCAGCTGGCCAAGGATTTGGGCTACGAGGTGCGCGAGCGTCGCATCACGCGCGACGAGCTCTACGTCTGCGACGAAGTCTTCTTCACCGGCACCGCCGCCGAAGTCACGCCGATCCGCGAGGTGGACAACCGTCCGGTCGGCGCCGGATCGCGCGGGCCGATCACCGCGCAGCTGCAGAAGGCCTATCTCGACCAGGTCAAGGGCCGCAGCGAGAAATACCCGGAGTGGCTGGCACTGATCTGATGCCCGCGTTGCGCTCCTTTCCGTTTTCGTCATGCCCGCGAAGGCGGGCATCCAGGGTGCGGGCGCGATCGGTCCGGAATCTGGATTCCCGCGTGCGCGGGAATGACGCGGGAGGATCATTGTCGTGACGGCGTCACTTCCCGATTTCACCCGTGCCCGCGTGCTGGTGGTCGGCGACGTGATGCTCGACCGCTACTGGACCGGGCCGACGCAGCGCATCTCGCCGGAGGCGCCGGTGCCGGTCGTGCGCGTGCGCGCCGACGAGACGCGCCCCGGCGGCGCGGCCAACGTCGCGCTCAACATCGCCAGCCTCGGTGCGCAGGTGCGCCTGCTCGGCGTGATCGGCGCCGACGCCGACGGCGAACAGCTGCGGGCGGCGATGGCCGATCGCGGCGTCGAGGCCGACTGGATCGAGTCGCCGCGCCTGCCGACGATCACCAAGCTGCGCGTGATGTCGCGCAACCAGCAGCTGCTGCGCATGGACTTCGAGGAGTCCTTCGCCCAGGCCGGCGCCTTCGATCGCGCGGTGCTGCAGCAGCGCTTCGCCGAGCGGCTGGACGACTGCGATGTCGTCGTGCTGTCCGACTACGGCAAGGGCACGCTGGTCGAAGTCGCTGCGCTGATCGCGCGCGCACGTGAAGCCGGCAAGCCGATGCTGGTCGATCCCAAGGGCAGGGATTACGCGCGCTACGCCGGCGCGACGCTGCTCACCCCCAATGTCGCCGAACTCGAAGCGGTCGCCGGCGTCGCAGCGGACGACGAGGATCTGCTCGCGCGCGCCGAATCGCTGCGCGCCGCGCTCGGCTTGGATGCGCTGCTGCTGACCCGCAGCGAAAAGGGCATGAGCCTGCTGCGCGCGGCGCAGGAGCAGCCGCTGCACCTGCCGGCCGAGGCGCGTGAAGTGTTCGACGTCACCGGTGCCGGCGACACGGTGATCGCCACGCTCGCGGCCTGTCTGGCCGCCGGCATGGAATTGCCGCAGGCCTGTCGCCTCGCCAACGTCGCCGCCGGCATCGTCGTCGGCAAGCTCGGCACCGCGAGCGTGACGCGTGCCGAGCTGGAAGCCGCGCTGCGGCATCCGCAGGACGACATCGGCGTGCTCGATGAAACCGCACTGCTGGCGCATGTGGCGGCAGCGCGCGCGCGTGGCGAGACCATCGTCATGACCAACGGCTGCTTCGACATCCTGCACGTCGGTCACGTGAAATATCTGGAAGCCGCGCGCCGGCTCGGCGACGTGCTGATCGTCGCCGTCAACGACGACGACTCGGTGCGTCGGCTCAAGGGTCCGACGCGTCCGGTCAACGCCTGCGCCGATCGCATGCGCGTGCTCGCGGGCCTGCGCAGCGTGGACTGGGTCGTGCCGTTTTCCGAGGACACGCCGGCACGCCTGATCGGCGCGGTGCTGCCCGACCTGCTGGTCAAGGGCGGCGACTACCGGCCCGAGCAGATCGCCGGCTACGACGCGGTGGTGGCTCACGGCGGACAGGTCGTCGTGCTGGACTTCCACCAGGGCTATTCGACGACCGGCATTCTCTCCCGCGCGAAGCCCTGAGCCTCCTGGGCTTAGGCGCCGGCGCTCCAGCGTGGCGCGCCGGATTCGTGCTCGACGCGCAGCGCGTTCAGCAGGAACGAGATGCCGTGGTACTGGCCGGCGAGCATGATCAGCTCGATGCATTGCGCCGGGTCGAACGCCGCGGCGAGCGCTTCCCACAGCGCGTCATCGACCGTGTGCGTGTCGTACAGCGCCTGCGCAAGCCGCAGAACCAGGCGGTCCGGTCCGCTCCAGCTGCCCGGATCGGCGCCGCTGGCGGTCGCGCGCCACTCGGCCTCGCTCAGGCCCGCCTTCGCGGCGAACGCGGCCACGTGCACCCCCCATTCGTACTCGGCGCCGCACAGCGCGGTCGTGCGCAGGATCATCAGCTCGCGCAGGCGCATCGGGATGCTGCCGCGATCGAGCAGGCCGCCGGCCATCATCCGCTGCAGTACGCGCGGGTTGTGCGCGACGGTGCGGAACAGCTTGAGCGGCGGCGCGCCGCGCATGACGACATCGAACGCAGCCTGGATCTCGGCGGTGTAGGGCGGATCGAGCGGAACGAGACGAGCGGACATCGGGCGGCTCCAGTGCTACGATAATCGAAGCATAGTGCTTCTGAAAACGTAGCGCAACATGACTCTGATCGATCGCCGCGTCCGCGGCTCGCGCAGCGGCCGCCCCGTGATGATGCTGCTGGACCTGCTCGGCCGGCGCTGGACGCTGCGCGTGCTGTGGGAGCTGCGCGGCGAGCCGCTGAACTTCCGTGCGTTGCAGGCGGCCTGCTCGGGCATGTCGCCGTCGGTGCTGAACCAGCGCCTCGCCGAGCTGCGCGAGGCCAGGCTGGTCGAGCCTGCGGACGCCGGCTACGCGCTGACGGTGCGCGGCCGCGAGTTGCTGGCGCTGTTCGAGCCGGTCAGCCGCTGGGCCGAAACCTGGGCGCGCGACCTGCGCGGGTGAGCGGCGGAGCGCGGGGCATGCCGTACACTGCGCGACCGCACGACTGACCGTCCATCCATGGGCCTCGGCGAATTGTTCTCACTCGGCTGCGCGCTGGCCTGGGCGATCGCCGTCATCCTGTTCAAGAAGTCCGGCGAGCATCTGCCGCCGTTCGCGCTCAACCTGGTCAAGAACGCGATGGTGCTGCCGCTGTTCGCGCTCACCGTTCTGATCGTGGACGGCCCGGCGGTTCCGTCGATTCCGGCAGCGCACGTCGGCCTCATCCTGCTGTCCGGGTTCCTGGGCATCGCCGCCGGCGACACGCTGTATTTCCGTGCGCTCAATTCGATCGGCGCGAGCCGCATGGCGGTCGCGCAGGCGCTGTATTCGCCGTCCGTGATCCTGCTGTCCTTCCTGTATCTGGGCGAGCGCCTGGGAGCAGGGCAGTTCGCCGGCGTGGGCCTGGTGCTCGGCGGCATCGTGCTGGTGACCTGGAGCCGTGCCGGCTCCGGGATCGATGGGCGCGCGCTGCGCGCGGGCGTGGCCTGGGCGGTGTTCTCGGTGTTCCTGATGGCGCTGGGCGTGGTCATCGCCAAGCCGATGCTGGAGCAGTACACGTTCCTCTGGGTCGTCAGCCTGCGCGTGGCCGCCGGGCTGGGCGGCATGCTGCTGATCGCCGTGGCGCGTGGCGAACTTGGCGTGCTGTGGCGCGCGTACCGGGGCGTCGCGCACTGGCCGGCGATCGTCGCCGGCGCCTTCGTCGGCACCTATCTGTCGATGATGATGTGGCTGGCCGGCTACAAGTACACGCAGGCTTCGATCGCCGCGGTGCTCAACGAACTCGCGGCGGTGTTCATCCTGCCGCTCGCGGCGGTCTTCCTGAACGAGCCGGTGCGGCCGCGGCAGGTGCTGGGCGTGGCGCTGGCGCTCGGCGGGGTGGTGATGGTCGTCGGGCTTTAGAGGCGGACCGGCGCCGCGGCCAGTGGGCCAATATTCCCATCGGTGGCGTCCGCGATGACGCCTTACGATGCCGGCGGACTGTTGGGAGGAGTAGGTCATGGACGGTGGACGCAAGGCCTGGGATGGCCTGTTCAGGAACGCCTGGGTGTTCGATGGCAGCGGTGCGCCGCCGCAGCGGGCGGACGTGGCGGTCTGCGATGGCCGCATCGCCGCAATCGGGCCGGGTCTCGACCCGGCGCAGGCGCAGCGGGTGATCGACGCCGACGGCCAGTGGTTGATGCCGGGCCTGCTCGACATCCACACGCATTTCGATCTCGAAGTCGAGGTCGAACCGCAGCTGCCGGAGGCGGTGCGCCACGGCACGACGACCGTGGTCGTCGCCAACTGCAGCCTCGGTCTGGCCTATGGCGCGCAGCGCCGCGACGGCGCGGACCCGATCGTCGATTGTTTCGCGCGCGTCGAGAACGTGCCCAAGCACGTGCTGCGCAAGGTCGCCGACCGCGTGGACTGGCAGGATTCGGCGGATTACCTCGAACACTTCGACCGCCTCCCGCTGGGGCCCAACGTCGTGCCGATGATCCCGCACTCGATGCTGCGCATCGAGGTCATGGGCCTGAAGGACTCGGTCAGCCGCGATCCGACCGAGGACGAACTGGCGCGCATGGAGGCGCTGGTCGAGAAGGGCATGCGCGAGGGCTATGTCGGTTTCTCGACCGACGCGCTGCCGTTCCATTACCTGGCGAACGCGCCGAACACGCACAAGCAGATCCCGACGCAGTTCGCGTCCTTCGCGGAGCTCAAGCGCCTGACTGCGGTGGTGCGCCGCTGGGGTCGCGTCTGGCAGGCGACGCCGCCCAAGGACGACAAGCTCGCCGTGTTCCGCAATTTCCTGCTGACCTCCGGGCGCCTGTACGGTCGCCCGCTCAAGACCACCGCGGTCGCGGCGATCGACGTCACCACCAACCGTTCGATCGTGCGTCTGGGACTGATCCTGTCGCGCCTGCTGAACTCCCGGCTGCTGCGCGGCGTGTTCCGTTTCCAGGCGCTGTCGGCGCCGTTCAAGGTGTGGAGCGACGGGGTGGTCACGCCGATCGCCGAGGAAGTGCCGGTGCTGCGCCGGCTCAACGAGTGCGAACTCGAGGACCGCGCCGGCCGCGCCGCGATCATGGCCGATCCGGCTTGGCAGGCCGAGTTCCGGCGCATGTGGATGCGCGGCAAGCAGGGTTTCAGTCTCGCCCGGCTCAAGCGCTGGCTGCGCATGGACGACAACGTGCTGACGCGCGATCTGCGCGACATGACCATCGACCGCTGCCCGGTGCCGGACTGGAGCGGCGAGACGATGCAGGCGGTCTACGAGCGCCTGCAGCGCTGGCAGCAGGACGCACAGGGCGCACGCAGCAGCGCCGAGGCCGAGGCTTTCGCCAGTTTCCCCGCGCCGGTGGGCGACGACTGCGCCTTCTTCCTGCACCTGCTGCGCCGCTACGACACGGAGCTGCGCTGGTGGACGGTGACCGCCAACCGCGATCCGGAAACGATCCGCAGGCTGCTGTTCCATCCGCTGCTGCTGCCCGGCTTCAACGACAGTGGCGCGCACCTGACCAACATGGCCTTCTACGACGGCAACCTGCGCACGCTCCGGATCGCGCAGCAGGACGGCCTGGAACGCGTCGCGCAGGCCGTGCGTCGGCTGACGCAGGAGCCGGCCGAGTTCTTCGGCCTGGACGTCGGCACGGTGGCGGTCGGTGCGCGCGCGGACCTGGTCGTCGTCGATCCCGAGGCGCTGCGCCGCTACGATCCGGACGCGAGCGTCGAGTACGTCTATCGCGACGCGTTTGCGCATCACCAGCTCGTCAACCGGCCGCAGGGCGTCGTGCGCCAGGTGATGATCGGCGGGCATCTGGCCTGGCACGAGGGCCGATACACGGACGCCTTCGGGCGCGAGCGCATGGGTCGCGTGCTGCGCGAGCGGCACCACGTCGTGAATGCGGGGTTGACTGCCGCCGTCTGATCGGCGTGTGACGACCCGGCTCCGTTCAGGCTGACTTCCGGCACGTTCGTCGCGGGCCGGATGCAGGCGCGGCGACGAAGGCGCAAGATGTGCGCGGGACCCTTTCCGAACGCCCGCGCATGGCCATCGCCGACCGCTTCTATCGCATCGTTGTCGATGCGCTGACCCACGATCGCCTGACCCTGCCGACCCTGCCGGAGGTGGCGCTGCGCATTCAGGCGCTGCTGCGTGACGAGGACGTCGCGGTGGCCGCGGTCGTCAAGGAGATCCAGTCCGATCCGGCCCTGGCCGTGCGTCTGCTGCGGGTGGCCAACAGCGCCGCGGTGCGCGGCGGCCGCAGCGTGGACAGCATCCAGCAGGCGGTGACGCGGCTGGGCCTGCAGTACACCCGCCTGCTGGTCAACGGGCTGGTGCTGGAGCAGATGTTCCGCAGCAACAGCCCGATGCTCAAGGAACGGCTCGGCACGTGCTGGCGCGACAGCGTCGAGGTGGCCGCGCTGGCGCGCGCGCTGGCGGCGCAATGCACGCTGCTGCAGCCGGAGCTGGCGATGCTCGGTGGCCTGATCCACCGCGTCGGCACCTTGCCGATCCTGCGCATGGCCGAGGCGCATACGGATGCCATCGACACGCCGGCGGAACTCGACGAGGTGATCGATCGCCTGGCGCCGCGCGTCGGCAGCATGGTGCTGCGCGCCTGGCATTTCCCGGCGGAACTGGTCGATCTGCCGGTGCAGTGGCCGGACCTGCGGCGCGCGCACGAGGGCGCCGCCGACTATGCCGACGTGGTCATCGTCGCCGTGCTGCGCCTGCGTGCCGACAAAGGCGGCGAGCCGGTGCCGGACGGCATCCCCGCCTTCGCCAAACTCGATCTGGAGCCCGATTTCGCCCTCGGCAGCGAAGGTCCGCTGGCCAGCAGCTACCAGGAGTCGCTCGGTCTGCTGCGCGCCGCATAGGATCGGCTGCGCCGGCGGGTGCGTCCGGCCTACGGCTGCGCCAGCTGTGCCTCGCGCACGGCCTTGAACTCGGAGCCGTCCTTCCATCGCGGCCAGTGGCGCTCGTTGGCGACGCGCCAGCCGACTTCCATCAGCACGCGCATGTCCTGCGCGGCACCGCTCAGATCCCAGTCGGGTTTCACTTCGTCCGACGGCTTGTGATAGTCGTTGGCGGTGTACTCGCGCCGCTTCTGCAGGCCATAGCCCTCGGGCTTGCCGATCACCTCCGAGCCGCTGTCGGCGTAGAGCGCCGGCACGCCGACCTTGGCCAGCTCGAACTGGTCGGAACGGTAGTAGAAACCCTTCTCCGGTTCGGCGTCGGCGGCGACGACGCGGTTCTGGCGAGCGAGAACGTCCTGCAGCAGGTCTTCGAGCGTGGTCTGGCCGCTGCCGATCACCTGCATGTCGCGCGTCGGCCCCCAGGGGTTGAGGCCGTCCATGTTGATCACCGCGAGCGTGCGCGACAGCGGATACAGGGGCTGGGTCGCGTAGTGCCGCGCGCCGAGCAGACCCTGCTCCTCGGCGGTTACCGCCATGAACAGTGCCGAGCGCTTCGGCGCTTCGGGGAGCCTGGCGTAAGCCTCGGCGATCTCGAGCAGGCCGGCGACGCCGGTGGCGTTGTCGAGCGCGCCATTGAAGATCGGATCGCCCGGCAGCGACGGATTGCGCCCCAGGTGGTCCCAGTGTGCGGTGTAGAGCACGTGCTCGTCGGCATACACCGGGTCCGATCCAGGCAGGCGGGCGACGATGTTCTGCGACTGCACTTCGCGCAGGCTGTTGCGGATCGAGAAGTTCGCCAGAGCCTTGAGCGGCATCGGCCGAAAGTCGCGGCGCACCGCCGCGGCCTTGGCGGCGTCGAAATCCAGTCCGCTGGCGGCGAACAGCTCGCGCGCACGCTCGTTGCTGATCCAGGCCTGCACCGGCACGCGGCCCATGTTTTTGTCGGCCGCTGCGAGTTCGAACTGCTCGCCGCTCCAGCTGTTCTGCACCACCGCCCAGGGGTAGCCGGCGGGTTCGGTCTCATGGACGATGATCGCGGCCGTGGCACCGAGCTTCGAGGCGATCTCGTACTTGTAGGTCCAGCGGCCGTAGTAGGTCATCGCCTTGCCGCGGAACATCTTGTCGTCGAGCCGGGCGGGATCGTCGGCACGCGGCACGGCCGGGTCGTTGATCAGCATGACGATCGTTTTGCCGCGTACATCGACGTCCTTGTAGTCGTCCCAGCCGTACTCGGGTGCCTGCACGCCGTAGCCGACGAACACCAGCTCGCTGTCGCGCACGCTCACCTCGGGCACGAAGCGCGAGGTCACCGCAACGAAGTCCGTGCCGGGCTTCATTTCGAACTTCTTCGGACCGGCCCACAGCTGCATCTTCGGCGTGCCGGTGATGCCGACCAGCGGCACGCGCTGTACGTAGCTGCCGTCCGGATTGCCTGGGGCGAGGCCCATCGTCCTGAACTGCTCGATCAGGTAGGCCGCGGTCTTGGCCTCGCCCAGCGTGCCGGGCAGCCGGCCTTCGAAGGCGTCCGACGACAGCGCCCGGACGTGGCGCAGCAGGTCGTCGGCGGTGATGCTGTCCAGCGCGGCCGCGTCCGGCTGCGGCGACGCGGCCGGTGCGACGACCGGAGCCTGAGTCGCGCAGCTGGCGAGCAGTGCGCCGACCGATGCCGTCAGGAGCTGGGTCTTCATGTCCTGGTCCTCAGTTGCCGATCCAGCGCTTCAGCCAGGCGCCGACCGTCTCGTGCCACTGCACGCTGTTCTGCGGCTTCAGCACCCAGTGATTCTCGTCCGGGAAGATCAGCAGCTGGCTGGGGATGCCGCGCCGCTGCAGCGCGGTGAAGGTGGCGATGCCCTGTTCGGGCGGCACGCGGTAGTCCTTCTCGCCGTGGATCACCAGCATCGGCGTCTTCCACTGCGCGACGTGGTTGGCCGGGTTGTGCTTCTCGTAGTTGGCGGGGTTGAGGAACTGCGGGCCGCCGTGCTCCCACTCGTCGAACCACAGCTCCTCGGTGGAGTAGTACATGCTGCGGTTGTCGAAGATGCCGTCGTGATTGACCAGCGCCTTGAACGCGTCGGGCCAGTTGCCGGCGATCCAGTTGATCATGTAGCCGCCGTAGCTCGCACCCAGCGCGGCGGCGCGGTCGCCGTCGAGGAAGTCGTAGGTCTTGAGCGCGTGCGCCCAGCCCTTCTGCAGGTCCTCCAGCGGCTTGCCGCCCCAGTCGCCGGAGATCGCGTCGGTGAAGGCCTGGCCGTAGCCCGTCGAGCCGTGGAAGTCGATGAACACCACCGCGTAGCCCCAGCCGGCGTACACCGCCGGGTTCCAGCGGTAATGCCAGTCATTGCCCATGCTGCCCTGCGGCCCGCCGTGGATGATGAAGGCGACCGGATACTTCTTGCCCTTGCGGTAGTTCCACGGCTTCATCACGTGGCCGTAGACGGTGTCGCCGCCTGCGCCGGCGAAGCGGAACTGTTCGTAGTCGCCGAAGCGCACGTCGGCGAGCAGTTCCGCGTTGTGCCGGGTCAGGCGCGCGGTCCTGCCGTCGGCGAGCGTGAGCCGATGGAGATCGACCGGGCTGTTGAGCGTGTCGAAGCCGTAGATGATGTGGTCCGCGCCGACGGAGAAGCCGGCGACGTGGCCCGCACCGGTCAGTGCCTCGACCTTGCCGCTGGCGACATCGACGGCGAACAGGCGATGGCTGCCGAGATCGTCGGCTGCCGTGTACAGTGTCTTGCCGTCGTGCGAGAACGCCAGGCCGTCGGCCGAGCGGTCCCAGTCGGGCGCGACTTCGCGCGTGTCGCCGGTCTTGAGATCGCGCAGCAGGATCGCGAAGCGGTCGGCCTCGAAGCCCGGGCGCTTCATCGCGCGCCAGGCCAGATAGCGGCCGTCCGGCGAGAACACCGGACCGACGTCCATCGCGGCATTGGTCGGCGTCAGGATCTTCGGCGCCGCCGAGCCATCGGCCGGCACCCACCAAAGGTCCAGGTTGGTGCTCCAGGCCTCGGTCGTGCCGGCGATGCGCGCGGTGAACACCAGATGCTTGCCGTCCGGCGAGAACGCGTATTCGCTGGCGTCGCCGAAGGGCTTGGACGGCGTGTCGCCGTCGATGCCCTTGCTGACGTGGACCGGGTTCGCGGCCTTGCCGTCGGCGCCGAGCGTGAGCGTGAACAGCTGCGAGCGCGTGCCGTCCTTCCAGCTGTCCCAGTGGCGGATGAACAGCTTGTCGAAGCGCATGCCGCTGTTCTTCTGCTTGGCGCGTTCGTCGAGGCGCTGCTTGCTGCAGGCCAGGTCCGCACAGTCGGGGAAGACGTCGATCGCCACCGCGACGCGGCTGCCATCCGGCGCGAGCGCGAAGTTGTTGACCGCCAGCGGCAGCTCCGTCACCGGCTTGGCATCACCGCCGTCGGTCAGATCGAGCCGCCACACCTGTGAACTGCCGCTGCGCGTGGACAGGAAATAGATCCAGCGGCCGTCCGCGGACCAGCGCGCATCGCTGTGATTGCCCTCGGCCCGGGTCAGCTGGCGCGTCTGACCAGACTTGAGGTCGAGCAGCCACAGGTCGAGCACGCCCTTGTTCTGGTCCCAGTCGGTGCGCCGCAGCGTGTAGACGACCTGCCGCCCGTCCGGCGAGAGCTGCGGGTCGGAGACGCGCTCGAGGCGCACCAGGTCGTCGGCGGTGAAGGGGCGCGGACCGTTGGGAGTGGGCGAGGGCATGGCGGTGGGGGCGATGAGTGCGAGCACGGTGCCCGCGAGCAGGGATCGCATCGTTGTACGGCTCCGGGAGGCGAGTCGCGATGTTAAACGGATTCGCCCTGCCGACGGACTGGGGGGAAAGCCTCAGCGATGACGGCGGGCGCGTGCCTATACTCGCCGGCAACTCACTTAAGCCGGACCACCATGACCACGACCGCCGATGTGCGCCCGGGCAATTTCCTGGGCCACCCGAAGGGCCTGTACGTCTGCTTCTTCACCGAGATGTGGGAGCGCTTCTCCTTCTATGGCATGAAGGCGCTGCTGCTGCTGTACATCCTCAAGTACCACCTGTTCGGCGACGACGCCGGCTACGACCTGCTTGGCGCCTACGGCGGCCTGGTCTATGCGGTGCCGGTGATCGGCGGCCTACTCGCCGACCGCTATCTGGGGATGCGCAAGGCCGTCGTGTTCGGCGGCATCCTGCTGGTGCTCGGCCATCTGGGCATGGCCGTCGAGGGCGAGAAGGCGCGCGTCGTCGATGGCGTGGTCGTGCGCGACGAATCCGCGCTGCAGGTGTTCTATCTCTCGTTGGCGCTGATCATCATGGGCGTGGGCTTTCTCAAGCCCAACATCTCGACCATCGTCGGCAAGCTCTATGGCGAGAACGACCCGCGCCGCGACTCCGGTTTCACCGTGTTCTACGCCGGCATCAACGTCGGTGCGCTGTTCGCGAGCCTGGTCTGTGCGTTCCTGGGCGAGACCTACGGCTGGAAGTACGGCTTCGGCGCCGCTGGCATCGGCATGGTCGCCGGCCTGGGCGTGTTCCTGTGGGGGCAGAAGTATCTCGAAGGCCATGCCGAGCCCAATGACCCGGCCAAACTGCGCGAGCGCGTCGCCGGACTGCCGCGCGAGATCTGGATCTACCTCGGCGGTGCCGGCGGCGTGCTCGTCGTCTGGCAGCTGATCCAGCGCACCTGGACCGTGCACGGCGCGATGCACCTGATCGCGCTGGCCTTCGTCGCCTGGTTCGTCTGGTTCCTGTGGGCCCGGTGCACGGCCGCGGAGCGCGGACAGATGATCGCGCTGGTCGTGCTGATTCTTGCCGTGCTGGTGTTCTTCACGATGTACGAGCAGACCTATGGCTCGTGGATCACCTTCACCGACCGCCTGCTGACCAAGGACCTGTTCGGGGTCGCGGTCGATGGGCAGACGGCGCTGCCCTGGGCGATCTTCGCGCTGGCGGCGAGCCCGGTGCTGATGGTCGCCGCGCTCGCCGCCGCCGATCGCGGCCGGCGCGGCCTCGCGCACGGCATGGTCGCGCTGATGGCGCTGGGCCTGGTGCTGGCGCTCGCCCACGACGTCGTGCTGGTGCCGCAGACCGCCGGTTCGCTGACCTTCCTCGGCGCCTTCTTCATCGTCGCGCTGGCGCCGTTGTTTGCCTGGCTATGGCCGTACCTGGAACGGCGCGGACTCAATCCGAGCACGCCGCTGAAGATGGCGATCGGCCTGGCCGTCGCCGGCCTGTCCTTCCTGCCGTTGATCGCCGCCGCCGAGATCGCCGCGACCGGGGCGATGGCCAGCGTCTGGTGGCTGGTGCTGGCCTACCTGCTGCTCGAAATCGGCGAGGTCTGCCTGTCACCGATCGGCTTGTCGGCGGTCACGACCCTGTCCGTCGCGCGCGTCGTCGGCGTGATGATGGGCGCGTTCTGGCTGGCGACGGCCTATTCGGAAGTGCTGGCGGCGCAGTTCGGCAAGCTCGCGTCGATCGAGATCCCGGAAGGCAGCGCACTCGACATGGCCGAAGCTGCGGCCAAGTACGAAGGCCTGTTCTCGACGATGGTCTGGATCGGTCTGGGCGCCGGCCTGCTCGTGCTGCTGCTGACGCCGCTGCTCAGGCGCGCGATGCACGGCGTGCGCTGAGCGCACCGAGCAGCACCAGCAGCGCGGCGACGTTCAGCGCGCCGCCGCCCCCACCGCCGGAGCCGGCGTCGCAGCTGACCGCCGCCGCGTTGCCGGGATTCTTGCCGCCGACCGCCCTGCAGCCGCTGTCGATCGGATCCAGCCAGGCCTTGAGCTGGCCGGAGGGCTGGGACGAGGCGAGCCATTGGTGGTCGAGGCGCGCGTAGTAGTCGGGTTGGCCGTTGCCGACATTGCCGCTGCAGGCCGAGTTTCCACCGGACAGCACGCCGACGATCTGGCGATTCTCGTTCCACAAGCCGGCGCCGGAAGAGCC
Source organism: Fontimonas sp. SYSU GA230001 (assembly GCF_040066175.1). Taxonomy (NCBI): domain Bacteria; kingdom Pseudomonadati; phylum Pseudomonadota; class Gammaproteobacteria; order Nevskiales; family Nevskiaceae; genus Fontimonas; species Fontimonas sp. SYSU GA230001. The sequence continues at coordinate 135,529 of NZ_JBEAAM010000001.1, read as the reverse complement.
GGTTTCGGTGGCTCCCAGCGACCACTGGACTTTCCACGCCGGCACGTTCGGCCCGAGGGGACCGAGCTGGACGGTGGACGGCGACAGTGGCGTGCTGAACTGGCTGATCTTCTTGGCGTCGCCGGACGGGTGATGGAGGCTCACGCCGCGGCGGGCGCCGGTGCCGCTGGTGGCATCCCAGCCGGCGTAGTACACCCCGAACGCGGCGTCCGGGTGCTGATCGAGTTCGATCAGCGCCAGGTCCGTGCCGCGGTCGCTGGCGCGCAGTGTCGCACCCGATTGCGTCTGTGCGTCGGTTGCGTTGACGACGTTGCAGCCGCTGTTCTGGAAGTTCCAGTAGGTGACCACGCCGGATGCCGGACTGCCGAGGCTGCCGATGCCGCAGTGATTGGCGGTCAGCACGAAGGGGCGGTCGTCCTGCGCCGTGTTGTTGACCAGCGTTCCCGTGCACAGGCCGACGAACAGGCCGAAGCTGACCGGAATCTGCAGCTTCACGGTGGAGCGCACTTCGTTGCGCCAGTCGTTGCCGAGCGGACAGGCGACGTCGATGTTGCAAGCGCCGGCATCGCCGAGCTGCGCCGTGTTCTTGTACGCGTGCCCGACGCGCGCCAATGCGAGCTCGACCCGGTCGCGCTGGGCATCGTCCACCTGCAGCTCGACGACGGCGGTGTCGCCCGGCACCATCGCCGTCCACAAGGTGCCGTCGGCGATGCCATTCGCCGACGTGTACGGTCCCCGGACGGTCCGCCCCTGGGCGTCGTAGATCCACAGGGCCGCACCTTCGGGCAGATTGAAGCGCGAGAAATACAGCAGCAGCGAGCGTGCGTCCGCAGAGTGCACGCGCAGTCGCCAGCGCTGCCGCCCCGAAGCGGGCGCATCCCAGCGACCATCGGCGAGCGTCAGATTCAGCGGCGCGGTGACCGCAAACAGCGTCGGCCCGAACCCCTTGACCATGTCGGCGTCTGCGACCGCCGCGGCGATGGCCGTTGCGTCCGCCCTGTGCAGTGGCAGCGCGTCCAGGTCACGCGGATCGACCCGCAAGTCCGACGCCGGCGCGAGGCTGGCAGTCAGGGCCAGTGCCAGCGGCCATGCCCACCTCAAGCGACGTACCGGCGTGCCAGCGCGGCCAGACACAAGCACAGCACAGCAGGCACAGGCATGCCGCCGCCCCCACCACCGCCGCCGCCCGCCGTCGGTGTCGGTGAAGGCGAGGGCGAAGGCGACGGCGACGGCGTGGCCCCGGGATTCCGGCCTGCGACCTTGCGCTGGCCGGTGTTGTTGGGATCGAGCCAGGCTTTCAGCTGCCCGGAGGCCTGGCTGGTGGCCTGCCACTGCGTTTCGAGGCGCGCGTAGTAGTCCGGCTGGCCGTTGCCGACGCTGCCGGCGCAGGCGGCCGCGCCGCCGGACAGCACGCCGACGATCTGGCGGTTCTGGTTCCACAGGCCCGATCCGGACGAGCCCTGCTCGGTGGTGCCCTGCGCCCAGCTGACCCGCCAGGCCGGGATGTTCGGCCCCCCCTGTTCGATCTGCACCGTGGACTGGGTCAGCGGATTCGTGAACTGGCTGATCTTCTTGGCGTCGCCGGACGGGTGGTGCAGGGTGACGCCGCTCGTGCCGCCGGTGCCGCTCGCGTCCCAGCCGGCGTAGTACACGTTGTACGCGCTGCTGGGCACCTGGTTCAGCTCGATCAGCGACAGGTCGGTGTTGCGGTCGCGCGCGCGCAGCACGGCCCCGGTCTGGTTCTGCGTGTCGCCGGCGTCGGGCGTGCCGCCGCAGACGCTGTTCTGGAAGTTCCAGTACACGACGACGCCGGACGCCGGACTGCCGGCATCGCCGATCCCGCAGTGCGAAGCGGTCAGCACATAGGGCTTGTTGTTCTCGGCAAGATTGTTGACCAAGGTCCCGCTGCACACGCCGACCCCGCCGACCACCGGGATCTGCAGCTTGACCGCGGCGCGGATCTCGTCGCGCCAGTCGTCGCCGAGCGGGCAGATCACGTCGATGTTGCAGGCGCCCGAATCCCCGAGATCGCGGGCATTCTTGTAGCCGTGGCCGAGCTGGCCCAGTTGCAGCCGGACCTCATCGCGTGCCGCGCGCGGCACGCGCAACTCGATGACGGCGGTTTCGCCCGGCACCAGCGCCGTCCACAGTCCGCCGTCAGGATTGTGGTGGGCGGCGGTGTAGGGGCCTTGCACGGTGCTGCCGTCGGCGTCGTAGATCCAAAGCTCCGCGCCGGCCGGCAGGTGAAAGCGCGAGAACTCCATCACCACCGAGCGTGCCGTCGCCGAATACACGCGCGTGCGCCAGCGCAGCGTGTCGGCATCGACCGCATCCCAGATACCCCCGTCGAGTCCGACCGGCAGCGGCACGGTGACCGCAAACAGTGCCGGCCCGCTGCCCTTGACGGCGCGCGCGGCCTCGATCGCCTTGCCGGTCACTGCTGCGGGTGCGACGTGCAGCGGCAAGCTGTCGAGATCGGCCAGCTGCGGCTCAAACGCGATTCCGGACAACGGCAGGCACAGTGCGGTGATCAGCAGCAAGCGGCGCATCGTCATCTCCGGATCGGTCGGGGCGGTGCGGCGCAGCGCCCGGGCGCACATCGAACGATGGCAGTGTAATCCCGAAGCTGCGTCCGCGCGTGCGCTGGTTCTCAGCGCTGGAGGTGCAGCGCGCGGCCATCGGTTAGCCGCAGATCGGCCGACTCCACGGCGCCGAGCTGCAGCACGGCGGTGGCCAGCGCGCCACCGTCGCCGGTTTCGACCGCATCGACGATTTCGCCTGCAGCCGCCGCGGGATGGCCCGAGACGACACTCTCGGCCGGCGACGGCGCCGCGCCATCGACACGACAGACGAACAGGCGCCGCTTGAGCTGGCCCAGGTAATGCACGCGCGCGACGATCTCCTGGCCGGTGTAGCAGCCCTTGTCGAAACTGATGCCGCCGAGACGGTCGAGATTGGCCATCTGCGGGACGAAGTGATCGCTGGTCTGCGGGTAGATCACCGGTACGCCGGCTTCGATGTCGGCGCGGCGCCAGGCCGAGTGCTCGCGCAGCGGCGACCAGCGCTCGGCCAGGGGCGCGAGTGCGGGCTGCGGTCCGATCAGGCTGTAGCGCGGTGATGCGCCGATGCGACGCATGACGATCAGCCGACGCTGCGGGTCGTGGGCGCAGTCCAGCGGCTGGCCCGGAACCGGCAGGCCGGCCGCGGCCAGCGACCGCGCCGCGGATTCGCCGACCAGACCGATCGCGCGGAGCTCCGTGGCCCGTTCCAGCGACAGCTTCGCGCGCAGCACGAACATGCGCAGGCGCTGGAGCACGCTCGCGGCCACCGCGGTGTGGAGCTCGATCAGGATCTCGCCATCGTTGCGCAACAGGTGCAGCACCGCGAGCATGCGGCCCTTCGGGCTGTTGTAGCTGCTGATCTGTGCGCGCTCGGCGGTCAGCAGGCGCAGATCGCTGCTCAGCTGTCCCTGGAGGAAGTCCAGGGCCTCGGCACCCTGGACGCGGATGAAGGCGTGTTCGGACAGATCGACGGCGGTGAGGTCGTTCATTGCTCAGGACCGTGCGGATTTGCGACACTATGGCGGCTAGACAGGCCGCATTATCCCGTGTCCATACCGCAGATGTCCGCATCCCAGCCCACCGAGCCGGCGACGGCTCGCGACGCCCTTCCTCTGGCCGAATTCCTCGAACAACAGCAGAAGCCGGTGCGGGAAATTGGCGGCCGCACCGATGGGCCGGAGCCGACACGTTACGGCGACTGGGAGAAGAACGGCCGCTGCATCGACTTCTAGCCTTTGAGAAATCACATCCCGATCAGCCGCTCTGGGGAGCCGGAATGAGTACAAAACCATCGGCGGGCAGTCGTCCGCTATCGCCGTTCATGCTGGGGCAGTATTACCGTTTCCAGTGGACCTCCCTGCTGTCGTTTGCGCACCGCATCACCGGCATCGGGCTGAGCCTGGGCACGCTGCTGCTGACCGGCTGGCTGGTCGCGCTCGCCGGCGGGCCGCAGTGGTATGCGGCGTACAGCGCGCAGCTGACGGCCTGGTACGGCCAGGTACTGCTGTTCGGCTGGTCGTGGGCGCTGATGTATCACCTGTGCAACGGCATCCGCCACCTGTTCTGGGACATCGGCCGTGGCTTCGAACTGAAGACCGCCGAGCGTTCCGGCTACGCCGTGGTCGTGGTTTCGCTGACGCTCACGGCTGCGGCCTGGGCCATCGCCTGCTACGCATGAGGAGATCCCGATGAGCCTGCGTTCTCCCCTGTCCCGCGCCCGCGGCCTCGGTTCGGCCAAGCAGGGCGTCCATCATTTCTGGGTGCAGCGCGTCAGCGCGGTCGCGCTGATCCCACTGGCGCTGTGGTTCACGTTCTCGGTGGCGATGCTGGCCACCGGCCAGACCGATTACCACGCGGTGCGCCACTGGGTGGCGGCGCCGTCGGTCGCCGTCGTGCTGGTGCTGTTCATCGGCACCGCCCTGTATCACTCGATGCTCGGCGTGCAGGTGGTCATCGAGGATTACGTCGGCAGCGAGGGGCGCAAGCTCGCCGCGCTGCTGCTGTCCAAGTTCGCGCACGTGGTGGTCGCCGCCGCGGGCATCTTCGCCGTGCTCAAGATCGCACTGGCCTAAGGAATAATCATGGCTGCTTACGACATCGTTCATCACGAATACGACGCGATCGTGGTCGGCGCCGGCGGCGCCGGCCTGCGCGCGACGCTGGGCCTGGCCGAGGCCGGGCTCAAGACCGCGAACATCACCAAGCTGTTCCCGACGCGCTCGCACACGGTAGCCGCGCAGGGTGGCATCTCGGCGGCGCTCGGCAACATGGGCCGCGACGACTGGCGCTGGCATTTCTACGACACGGTCAAGGGCTCCGACTGGCTCGGCGACCAGGACGCGATCCAGTACATGACGCGCGAGGCGATGAACGCAGTCATCGAACTGGAGCACTATGGCGTGCCCTTTTCGCGCACGCCGGAAGGCAAGATCTACCAGCGCCCGTTCGGCGGCATGACCACCGAGTTCGGCAAGGGCCCGCCGGCGCAGCGCACCTGCGCGGCCGCCGACCGCACCGGCCACGCGATGCTGCACACGCTCTACCAGCAGTCGCTCAAGTGCAAGGCGCAGTTCTTCATCGAGTACTTCGCGCTCGACCTGCTGACCGACGATGACGGCTCGATCAAGGGCGTGCTTGCGTGGGATCTTGCGACCGGACAGCTGCACCGCTTCCGCGCGCACATGGTGATTCTCGCCACTGGCGGCTATGGCCGCGCCTATTTCTCGTGCACCGGCGCGCACACCTGCACGGGCGACGGCGCCGGCATGGTACTGCGCGCCGGCCTGCCGCTGCAGGATCTCGAATTCGTGCAGTTCCACCCGACCGGCATCTACGGTGCCGGCTGTCTGATCACCGAGGGCGCACGTGGCGAGGGCGGCTACCTCACCAACAGGAACGGCGAGCGTTTCATGGAGCGCTACGCGCCGAGCGTGAAGGATCTGGCGCCGCGCGACATGGTGTCGCGTGCGATGGCCACCGAGATCCGCGAAGGTCGCGGCGTCGGCGAGGAAGCCGATCACATCCATCTGCACCTCGAACATCTGGGGCCCGAAGTGCTGCACGCGCGCCTGCCGGGCATCTCCGAGTCGGCGAAGATCTTCGCCGGCGTCGATGTCACCAAGGAGCCGATCCCGGTGGTGCCGACGGTGCATTACAACATGGGCGGCATCCCGACGCTGTACACCGGCGAAGTCGTGACCCTCAAGAACGGCAACCCGGATTCCGTCGTGCCGGGCCTGATGGCGGTGGGCGAGGCAGCCTGCGTGTCGGTGCACGGTGCCAACCGCCTGGGCTCGAACTCGCTGCTCGACCTCGTCGTGTTCGGCCGTGCCGCGGCGATCCAGGCCGCCAGGCTGGTCAAGCCGAACCAGCCGCACAAGAAGATCTCCAATGCCTCGGAAGACCGTGCGCTGGCGCGTCTCGACAAGTTCCGCAACGCCAAGGGTGGCACGGCGACGGCGAAGATCCGGCTCGACATGCAGAAGACCATGCAGAAGCATTGCGCAGTGTTCCGCGAGGGGTCGCTGATGCAGGAAGGCATCGTCAAGCTCAAGGGGATCATCGAGAACTTCGAGCAGGATCTGGCCGTGTCCGACCGTTCGATGATCTGGAACTCGGATCTCGCCGAGACGCTGGAACTCGACAACCTGCTCGGCCAGGCGCTGCTGACCATCGTCGGCGCCGAGAACCGCAAGGAATCGCGCGGCGCGCATGCCCGCGACGACATCAAGGAGCGCGACGACCAGAACTGGCTCAAGCACACGGTGGCCTGGCGCACGTCGCCGACGGACGTGAAGATCGACTTCCGGCCGGTGCACATGCAGCCGCTCGACAACGAGGTCGAGCACATCCCGCCGGTCGCCCGCAAATATTGATACTGCCGTGATTGGTGATTGGTGATTGGTGATTCGTAGAAGCTCAGCTGCGCCGAATCGCGGATCACGGATCACGGATCACGGGTTTACGGAGTAAACCAAGATGGCTCAGTTCACCCTTCCGCAGAACTCGAAGATCGACAAGTCCGCCGGCAAGACCTTCCAGGCACCGGCGGGGGCGAAGGACGTCAAGACCTTCAAGATCTACCGCTACGATCCGGAGACCGGCGCCAATCCGCGCGTCGATACCTACGAAGTGGACATGGCGGCGTGCGGGCCGATGGTCCTCGACGCGCTGATCAAGATCAAGAACGAAGTCGATCCGACGCTGACCTTCCGCCGTTCGTGCCGCGAGGGCATCTGCGGTTCGTGCGCGATGAACATCGATGGCACCAACACGCTCGCCTGCATCAAGCCCTGCGACGAGATCAAGGGCGACGCCAAGGTCTATCCGCTGCCGCACATGCCGGTGGTCAAGGACCTGGTGCCGGACATGACGCACTTCTACGCGCAGCTGGCGTCGATCGAGCCGTGGCTGAAGACCGACTCGCCGGCGCCGACGCGCGAGCGCCTGCAGTCGGAAGAGGACCGTGCCAAGCTCGACGGCCTCTACGAATGCATCCTCTGCGCCTGCTGCTCGACCTCGTGCCCGAGCTACTGGTGGAATTCCGACCGCTACCTCGGTCCGGCGATCCTGCTGCAGGCCTACCGCTGGCTGGTCGATTCGCGCGACGAGGCCACCGGCGAGCGCCTCGACGCGCTGGAAGACCCGTTCAAGCTGTACCGCTGCCACACGATCATGAACTGCGCGAAGACCTGCCCCAAGGGGCTGAATCCGGCCAAGGCCATCGCCGGCATCAAGCAGATGATCGTCGAGAGAACGGTCTGAGCACCGTGGTGTCCCGTTTCCCGTGACGGCGGGGCCGTGCATGGAGTCTTCCACTCCGCAGACTGGAACGTCGCAACCGGACACTCCGCCAGCAGCCGACGGGCGCCTGCGCTGGCTGTTGCGCCGCGGCATGAAGGAACTCGACGTGCTGATGGAGCGCTACTACGCGGCGCGTTTCCACGCGGCGCCGGCGGCAGAGAAAGCGGAGTTCCTGCGCCTGATCACGCTGGCCGAGGATCCGGACATCTGGGCCTGGGTCATGGGCTACGAAACGCCGCCCGACGAATACCTCGCCATTGTCGAACAGCTTCGTATCCACCGTTGATCTGAGTCCGCGCCCATCGATGCGCGCGCTGCGCTGGGCATTCGTGCTGCATCTGATCGGTTTCGCGTTGCTGCTGGCCGCGCAGCCGCCGATGTTGCCGATGCTGGCCTGTGTGCTCGGGCTCGCCGGGTCGTGGGTCTGGGTGCGGCGTCATCGGGCACTGGGGTTCGGACCGCGGGCATGGACGCGCATGGTCTGGCACGCCGAGGGTGGATGGACCCTGCACCGCGCGGATGGGGCACAAGCCCAGGCCGAACTGATGCCCGATTCGATCGTGCATCCGGCGCTGCTCGTCCTGCGATTCCGGCTCCAGGATGGCGCTTCCACGGCGCGCGCGCTGCTCGGCGACGAACTGCCGCCGGAACTGCTGCGGCGTTTGCGCGCACGCTTGTCCGCAGAGTAGCCGGCGCGTCCGCGCAGATCGCAGAAACCCCTTGTTTTGAAAGTCCGGGCCACGGATGGCCCGGGCTCGTGCAGGATGCACAAAAAGAGGGGGAACGGCTTGCGCCGTTCCCCAGTTGACGGGCGCTTGCGCGCCCTGTCAGGCGCTCGGTGCGGTGGTCAGAATCGGTAACCGACGTTGATGCCGTAAACCAGTGGATCGATCTCGACGGTGGTCTTGACGGCGCCGTTGCCGATGTCGGCGTCCGTGTCGATGTCGATGTAGCGCAGATCGGCGCCAACCACCCATTTCGGCGCGACGGCGAAATCGACGCCGATCTGGCCGGCCAGGCCGAAGGAATTGTCCAGATCCAGCGCCGTGCCGTCGTCGAGCTTGGTGTCCCAGAACATCGTGTAATTGACGCCCAGCGCGACATACGGGTCGATGCGGCCGCCCGGCGCGAAGTGGTACTGCAGCGACACCGTCGGCGGCAGGTGCGTGGCCGAGCCGATCTTGTCGCCGTTGGCCGTCAGGTCATGCTTGAACGGCAGGGCCGCGAGGATGTCGAGCGCCAGGTGTGGCGTGAAGTACCAGTCGATGTTGAAGGTCGGCCCGAGCCTGCTATCGACGCTGACGCCGATGTCGGTGTTGTCCGACTTGGGATCGACGTTGTGGGCGCCGACGCGCACCAGCAGTGGGCTGTCGGCGGCGAAGGCTGAGCCGGTGCCCAACACAGCGGCGGCAGCCAGAGCGGCGAGGGTGGATCCTGTACGTTTCATGTGCTGCTTCTCCGATCACGATATCGCTCGATATCGGACGCAGATGATCGGAGCCGGCCCGAGGGCCAGAACTGATCCGCGTCAATGCGATGACGGCCGGATACGAAATCAGCCGCGGCCGGGCAGCACGGTCGGCCGGGCCTCGGGCAGCAGATTCGGATAGTCCAGCGTGTAATGCAGGCCGCGGCTCTCACGCCGGCTCATCGCCGAGCGCACGATCAGATCGGCCACGGTGACCAGGTTGCGCAGTTCGATCAGGTCGGCGCTGATGCGATAGTTGCCGTAATAGTCCTGGATCTCCTGCTTGAGCAGCTCGATGCGGTGCAGCGCGCGTTCGAGGCGCTTGGTCGTGCGCACGATGCCGACGTAGTCCCACATGAAGGTGCGCAGCTCCAGCCAGTTGTGCGCAACGACGACGTCCTCGTCGGAATCGCGCACACGGCTTTCGTCCCACGCAGCGAGCGGACCCGGCGGCGGGCGCCCCGGCAGCGTCTCGATCAGGTCGTTGGCCGCGGCCTCGGCGAACACCAGGCATTCGAGCAGGGAGTTCGACGCGAGGCGGTTGGCGCCATGCAGGCCGGTGCAGGCGACCTCGCCGATCGCGTACAGGCCATCGACGTCGGTGCGCGCGGCGAGATCGGTCAACACGCCGCCGCAGGTGAAGTGCGCCGACGGCACCACCGGGATCGGCTCGCGCGTGATGTCGATGCCCAGCTCCAGGCAGCGCGCGTGGATGCTCGGGAAGTGGCTGCGAATGAACTCGGCCGGCTTGTGCGTGATGTCGAGCAAAACGTGCTTGAGGCCCAGCCGCTTCATCTCGTAGTCGATCGCGCGCGCCACGACATCGCGCGGCGCCAGTTCGCCGCGCTCGTCGAAGCGCGGCATGAAACGCTCGCCGGGCCGTCCGTCGCCGTCGGGCAGGCGCAGCACCGCGCCTTCGCCGCGCAAGGCCTCGCTGATCAGGAAATTGCGCGCCTCGGGGTGATACAGGCAGGTCGGGTGGAACTGCATGAACTCCATGTTGGCGATGCGGCAGCCGGCGCGCCAGGCCATTGCGATGCCATCACCGGAGGCGCCGTGCGGGTTGCTGGAGTACAGATAGACCTGGTTGGCGCCGCCGGTGGCCAGCACGACGGCGCGCGCCGCCAGCGCCTGCACACCCCCATGATGGACGTCGAGCAGGTAGGCGCCGACGACGCGGTTGGCGGCGCGATCGACGATCAGATCGACGGCGAGCCGGTCCTCCAGCACGCGGATGCGCGGATGCGTGGCGGCGAGTCCGGACAGCGTCGTTTCCACGGCGCGGCCGGTGGCGTCGGCGGCATGGACCACGCGGCGATGACTGTGGCCGCCTTCGCGGGTCAGGTGCAGGCCGTTGCCCACCGGATCATCCTCGTCACGCGTGAACTCGACGCCCTGACCGATCAGCCAGCGCACGCAGTCCGGCCCGCGCTCGACGGCGTGGCGCACGGCCCGTTCGTCGCACAGGCCGGCGCCGGCGACGAGGGTGTCGTGTACATGGCTCTCCACCGAATCGCCGGCATCGAGCACCGCCGAGATACCGCCCTGCGCCCATAGCGTGCTGCCGCTGCTCAGCGCGCCCTTGGACACCAGCGTGACCGCGATGCCGGCCTGCGCGAGCCGCAGCGCGCAGGACAGGCCGGCCGCGCCGCTGCCGATCAGCAGCACGTCGGTGCTCGATGCGCTCGGGGGATTCATGTCGCGGGTCACGGTATTGCTAGAATGTCCTGATTGCCGGGCCGGCCTTGTCGCCGGCTCATTTTCCAAGTGTAACCGTGCCGTCACGCTTCAGCGTGGTCGCTCCAGATGCCCGACAACTCGATCGATGAACAGCTGGTGCTCCGCGCCCAGGCCGGCGATCAGCGCGCCTTCGAACTGTTGGTGCGCAAGTACCAGCACAAGATCATCCAGCTGGTCGGCCGTCTCGTCGGCGAGGCCGACGCGCCCGACGTCGCCCAGGAAACCTTCGTGCGCGCATGGCGCGCGCTGCCCGGCTTTCGCGGTCAGTCGGCGTTCTACACGTGGGTGTATCGCATCGGCATCAACACGGCGAAGAACCACCTCGTTTCGCGCGGCAGGCGCCCGGCGGAGCAGGACATCGACATCGCCGATGCCGAACTTTACGGCCACACCGAACATCTAAGCGACGTTGCCACGCCGGAAGCCCAGCTGTTGAGCGAGGAGATCCGGCACAGGGTGGAGCACACGATCCAGACCTTGCCGCCGGATCTGCGCAAGGCCATCACGCTGCGCGAGCTGGACGGGCTGTCCTACGAGGAGATCGCCGAGGCGATGGATTGTCCGATCGGTACCGTGCGCTCGCGGATCTTCCGCGCCCGCGAGGCCATAGATACCGCGCTGCGCCCCCTGCTCGACTGACGACGGAACGCAGATGGAACTTTTTGACGCTCTCGTGGTTCTGCTTTTATCGCCTGCCGCAAGGTGTCCCGATGGCTAAAGACTCGCTTTCCGCGCTGCTCGACGGCGAATGTACCGCCAGCGAGCTGGACCGCATCCTCGACGAGCTCGATCGTTCCGACGAACTCAAGGCCAGCTGGACCCGCTTGTGCATGGCGCGCGATGTGCTGGAAGGCGTCCGCATCCGCAGGCCTGCGGCCGACCTGTGTACCGGGGTCATGGCGCGACTCGACGAGCGGCCGGCGTCGGTCACTGGCCGCGTCACGCCGCTGGTGCGGCCGCGGGCGCGGACCTACTGGAAGCCGCTGGCCGGGCTCGCCGCCGCTGCCTCGGTCGCGGCGATTGCCGTCAGCCTCAACCTGCGTCCCGCCGAGTCTGGCGGATCGCCCAGTTTTCTGGGCGTGCCGCAGGTTGCCGGCGAGGTCTCCCTGCCGCCCGCCCAGCGGCGCCCGCGCGAGCTGTTGTCGGTCGCGCTGGACAGCGACGCCGCCGCGCAGGCGCGGCGCGGCACGATTCCGGACGAACTGCGCGACTACCTGATCGAGCACAGCAACACGCTGGCCAACCGCGGCATGGGTGCGACCCTGTCCTATGCGCGCTTCGCCGCGCACAGCGTCAGCGAACCGGCGGCGATGCCGGTGTCCGCCGAGCTGTCCGGGGAGCCGCGCTGATGCGCCTGGTGCGTCTGGCCTGGGGTTGCCTGATCGGTGCCGCGGCTTGTGCGCCGGCACTGGGGGCGGAACCGGCGGACCTGCTGGTGCGCATGAGCGAGGCCGCGCGCAGTGCGAATTACCAGGGTGTGATCGTCTATCGCACCCAGGACCGTCTGGAAACACTGCGCGTCATTCACGGCTTCGAGGATGGCGTGGAGATGGAGCGCGTGCAGGCGCTCGACGGCACGCCGCGCGAGGTGCTCAAGCGCGACGGCCGGGTGATCTGCCTGTTGCCCAAGGACCGGCGCGTGACCGTGGACCGCACCACGCCGAAGGGATTGTTCCCGGAACTGAGCGCCGAGCGCGTCGCGCAAATCGCCCAGGTGTACGAGTTCCAGGAGCTCGGTTCGGCCCGCGTCGCGGGCCGCAGCTGCCGGGGCCTGGCGATCACGCCGCGCGACGATTTCCGCTACGGCTACCACATCTGTGCGGACAGCGAGACCGACGTGCCGCTGCAGGTCAACCTGATCGCGCGCGATGGCCAGCTGCTCGAGCAGATGAAGTTCACCGAAGTCGAGTTCCCGCCCTCGATTCCGGCGCAGGCGTTCCGGTCCGGTCTGGACCCGGCGGCCGAGCCGTCGTCCGAGCCGGTGCCGGCCGCGGCCGGACCGCTGGCGGGTCCGGTCGTCGGACCGCTGCCCTGGCAGTTCCGCAAGCTGCCCCCGGGGTTCCGTGTGACCATGCGCGAGCTGCGCCCGACCGCCGACGGCAAGGGTATCGTCGAGCACGTCCTGTTGAGTGACGGTCTTTCGGCGGTCTCGGTCTTCAGCGCCCGCCGCGAGGTGCCGGTGCAGGGCTTCCAGGGCCAGTCGAGCATGGGCGCGGTGCACGCGTTCGGACGGCTGATCGGCCGGGTCCATGTCACCGTGGTCGGCGAGGCGCCGCCGCAGACGGTGCGCATGATCGGCGAGAACCTGCCGGCCGACGAGGCGGTAGTCGCGCCGCAGCCCTTGATCGGCCCGCTGCCGGCGGACGGCGAGCGCCCCGCGCCGTGATCGAGGAGCGCGCGATCGTCGTGCGGGTCTGCGACGGCCGGATCTGGGTCCGGGCCTTCGGGCCTGAGTCCTGCCCGCGCTGTGCGCAGGGCCGCGGCTGCGGCGGCGGCGTGCTCGCGCGCCTGGTCGGCCGCAGTCGGCCACAGGTCCGGGTCGAAGGGTCTCTGCAGGATCTTCGCTGCGGCGACGCGGTCATCGTCGGCGTGGACGAAGCGGCGCTGATGCGCGCATCGCTGTGGGTTTATCTGGTCCCGCTGGCCGGCATGTTCGCGGCGGGGGCCTTCGCCCATCTGGTGCTGCAGGCACACGACCTGCTCGTCGCCGGTTTCGGCCTGGCCGGCCTGGCCGGAGGGTTCGCGGCCGCGCGCGTGGCCAGCCGCGATGCGGAAACATCGCCGCGCTACCGGCCGGTGCTGCTGCGCAGGGACGCGCACGCCGGCGCGGCCTGCGCACGTTCCGCACAAGCCTGAGGTCACCGGCGCCGGCCGGCGCCCCGTTTGAAATTCGGGCGCGAATCCATTGAAATTCGCGGCACTTCTGTCCGCCCGCATCCACGGCTGGAGCCGTACATGCCGTCCGTCGTCCGCTTGCTGCCGTGCCTGGCCGTCGCGTTCCTGCCGCTGCTGTCGTCGTGCGGCCGGAGCGCGCCGCCGTCCTCGGCGTCCTATCCCGATTTCGCGGATCTGGTCGAGCAGGTGTCGCCGGCCGTCGTCAACATCAGCACGGTGCCGGCCGAGACGCCGCCGGCCGAGGGCGCGGAACCGTCGGTGCCCGATGGGCTGGACGAGGCGCCCGAATGGTTCCGCAAGTTCTTCGAGCAGCAGCAGGAGGACGAGCCCGCCGATGGCGACGAGTTCTTCCCCGACCAGCAGTCCCTGGGCTCCGGCTTCATCCTCTGGGACGACGGTTACATCCTGACCAACTACCACGTGATCCGCGGTGCGCGCGAGGTCATCGTGCGCCTGCTCGACCGGCGCCAGTTCAACGCCCAGCTGGTCGGCAGCGACGAGGCCAGCGACCTGGCGCTGCTGCGCATCGACGCCAAGGATCTGCCGGTCGTCAAGATCGGCCAATCGCTGAAGCTGCGGCCGGGGCAGTGGGTGCTGGCGATCGGCTCGCCGTTCGGTTTCGACTATTCGGTGACCGCCGGCATCGTCTCGGCCAAGGGGCGGGCCCTGGTGACCGAGCAGTACGTGCCGTTCATCCAGACCGACGTCGCCATCAATCCGGGCAACTCGGGTGGGCCGCTGTTCAATCTCGCCGGCGAAGTGGTGGGCGTGAATTCGCAGATCTATTCGCAGTCCGGCGGCTACATGGGCGTGTCGTTCGCGATCCCGATCGACATCGCCGCCAAGGTCGCCCGCCAGCTGCGCGACACCGGCGTGGTCACGCGTGGCTGGCTCGGCGTGGTTGTCCAGGAGGTCGATCGCGATCTCGCCCGGCAGTTCGGCATGGCCAAGGCCGAAGGCGCGCTGATCGCGCGCGTGCTGGCCGACAGCCCGGCGGCGCGCGCCGGGCTGCGCGAGGGCGACGTGATCCTGCGTTACAACGGCGAGCCGCTGCCCAGTTCGAGGGGCTTGCCGCACATGGTCGGCATCACCGATCCGGGCGAGATCGCGACGCTGGACGTGATGCGTGACGGCAAGGAGATCCGCTTCAAGGTGGAGGTCGGCACGCTGCGCGCCGAGCAGCCCACGGCGACGCCGGCGCAGCCGCCGGCGAGGCGCCTGGGCATGAGGGTGCGTGCCTTGAGCGCGGACGAGCGCCGGGCGGCGCAGATCGTCGGCGGCGGCGTCCTCGTCACGGAGGTCGGCGAGGGGCCGGCGGCACGGGCCGGCGTGCGCAGCGGCGATATCCTGATCCAGCTCGCCGGCCAGGTGGTGGACAGCCCGGCGCGCTTCGACGAGGTGGCCGCGCGGTTGACGCCCGGGCAGACCATCGCCGTGCTGGTCCAGCGCGGCGGCGCACCGATGTTTCTCGCGCTCGACGTGCCGCCGGTCGCGGAGAAGTGACGCGACGGTGAAGACCTATCTGCTGCTGGGCCGCGACGGCTGCCACCTGTGCGAGTCCTTCGAGGAGGCCTTGCGTACCCACCCGGCCACGGCCGCCTGGCGCATCGAACACGCCTGCGTCGATGAGCGCGCCGAGTGGCGCATGCGCTTCGGGCGGCGCATCCCGGTGCTGCTCGACGAGCGCGGCGAGGTGGTCGCCGAGGGGCACTTCGATCCCGATCGGATCGGTGCCGCGAGCGGCTAAGACGCTATACTTCGCCACTTCGCTCCAGCTTCTGTCCCCGGCGGCGCCGTTCCTGGCGCCGCTTTTCAATGCAAGCACTATCCGCCGTGCGTCAGGATCACATCCGCAACTTCTGCATCATTGCCCACATCGACCACGGCAAATCGACGCTGGCGGATCGTTTCATCCAGCTCACCGGCGGCCTCGAGCAGCGCGAGATGACGCAGCAGGTGCTCGACAACAATCCGATCGAGCGCGAGCGCGGCATCACGATCAAGGCGCAGGCCGTGCAGCTGCACTACCGCGCCAGGGACGGCGAGCTCTACCAGTTCAACCTGATCGACACGCCGGGACACGTCGATTTCTCCTACGAGGTGTCGCGCTCGCTGGCGGCCTGCGAGGGCGCGCTGCTGGTCGTCGATGCCTCGCAGGGCGTCGAGGCACAGTCGGTGGCGAACTGCTACACCGCGCTCGAACAGAACCTCGAAGTGCTGACGGTGCTCAACAAGATCGACCTGCAGAACGCCGAGCCGGAGCGGGTCTGCGAGGAGGTCGAGCAGATCATCGGCATCCCGGCGCTCGATGCACTGCGCATCTCGGCCAAGACCGGGCTGAACGTGCCGGAAGTGCTCGAAGCGGTGGTGCACAAGCTGCCTGCGCCCAAGGGGGACCCGGCGGGCCGCCTGCAGGCACTGATCATCGATTCCTGGTTCGACAACTACCTGGGCGTGGTCTCGCTGGTGCGCATCGTCAACGGTTCGCTGAAGAAGGGCGAGAAGATCCGCGTGATGTCCACCGGCCGTGATTACGAGGTCGGCATGCTCGGTGTGCACACGCCCAAGCGCGTGTTCAAGGAGCAGCTGGAATGCGGCGAGGTCGGTTTCGTCGTCGCCGGCATCAAGGACATATTCGGTGCGCCGGTCGGCGACACCCTGACGCTCGCGGCAAGGCCCTGCGACACGCCGGTCCCCGGATTCCGCCAGGTGCAGCCGCGCGTGTTCGCCGGCATGTTCCCGGTCGATGCCGACGACTTCGAGGACTTCCGCGAGTCGCTGCAGAAACTGCGGCTCAACGACTCGGCCCTGCAGTTCGAGCCGGAGAACTCCACCGCGCTGGGCTTCGGCTTCCGCATCGGCTTCCTCGGCATGCTGCACATGGACATCGTGCAGGAGCGGCTGGAGCGCGAATACAACCTCAACCTGATCACCACCGCGCCATCGGTGGTCTACGAGATCCTCAAGACCGACGGCGAGGTCGTGCGCATCGACAATCCTTCCGACCTGCCGGAGCCGGGCTCGATCGACGAGATCCGCGAGCCGATCATCAATGCGCGCATCCTGATGCCGCCGGACTACGTCGGTACGGTGATGCAGCTGTGCATGGAAAAGCGCGGTGTGCAGAAGAACCTGCGCTATCTCGGCTCGCAGGTGCAGATGGAAGTCGAGATGCCGCTCGCCGAGGTCGTGCTCGACTTCTTCGACCGCCTCAAGAGCGTGTCGCGCGGTTTCGCGTCCTTCGAATACGAGTTCGTGCGCTTCCAGGCCGCCGACCTGGTCAAGCTCGACGTGCTGGTCAACGGCGACAGGGTCGATGCGCTGGCCAGCATCGTGCACCGCGACGCCGCGTACACGCGCGGCCGCGACCTGTGCGAGCGCATGCAGGAAGTGATCCACCGGCAGATGTTCGACATCGCCATCCAGGCGGCGATCGGCTCGAAGATCATCGCGCGCACGACGGTCAAGGCGCTGCGCAAGGATGTTCTGGCGAAGTGCTACGGCGGCGACGTCAGCCGCAAGCGCAAGCTGCTGGAGAAGCAGAAGGAAGGCAAGAAGCGCATGAAGGCGGTCGGCAACGTCGAGATCCCGCAGGAGGCCTTCCTCGCGGTGCTCGGCGTCGATCGCAAGAAGTGATGCGCCGGCGGGGTAACGGGGCAGAGGAATGACGGACTTTCACATCGACTTCGCGGTGATTCTCACGGCGCTGACGCTGGTCACCGGCGTGGTCTGGGCGCTGGACCGGTGGCTCCTGGCACCGCGCCGCGCACAGCGCATCGACGGCGCCAAGCCGGGCGCGTTCGTCGAGTTCTGCAACTCCTTCTTCCCGGTCATCTTCATCGTGCTGGTGCTGCGCTCGTTCGTCGCCGAGCCGTTCCGCATTCCGTCCGGCTCGATGATCCCGACATTGCTGGTCGGGGATTTCATCCTGGTCAACAAGTTCACGTTCGGGCTGCGTGACCCGGTGTTCCACTACAAGTTCCTCAAGGCCGGGGAACCGCAGCGCGGCGACGTCGTCGTGTTCCGCTGGCCGGTCGATCCGAGCAAGGACTTCATCAAGCGCATCGTCGGCCTGCCCGGCGACCGCATCGCCTACCGCGACAAGCAGCTGTTCGTGAACGGCGAGCCGGCGCCGTTGCAGCCGGCCGGCGTCTATACCGCACCGGGGCTGCCGCCGCCGGGCGTGGTCTATCGCCTGACCGAGAACCTGACCGGCGTCGAGCATCACGTGCTGGTCAATCCTGCGCGGCGCCCGGACGACTTCGAGTTCGTCGTCCCACCGGGGGAGTACTTCGCGATGGGCGACAACCGCGACGGTTCGGACGACAGCCGCCGTTGGGGTACAGTTCCGGAGCGGAATCTCGTCGGCAAGGCCTTCATGATCTGGATGTCGTGGGACAGCGCCGAGACCCGCATCGATTTTTCGCGCATCGGCAAACGGATCAAGTAGGGCTGAAAGGTGGTACGGACCAAAGGAGCGATCATGCGCATGCGGAGCCGTCAACGCGGTCTGGGCTGGTTTGGGATGCTGTTCGTGCTCGGTGTGATCGCCCTGGCGGCGATCCTCGTGGTGAAGTGCCTGCCGATCTATCTGAATCAGATGGCGGTCGCGCGCGCCGTGTACAAAGTCGCCGCCGATCCGGAGAGCGGCCGTTCCGAGCCGGGCCAGCTGCGCAACGCGTTGAAGCGTTACTGGGACATCGAGGACATCAAGTATCTCGAACCGGCCGACGTCAAGGTCAAGCGCACCCAGTCCGGCCGTTTCCTGAGCTACGAATACGAAGCGCGCGAGCACTTGTTCTACAACATCTCGATCGTCATCGAGTTCGCGGACGACGTGCCGCTCGCCAACGCGCAGTCTTGAGCGATCCGCTCGACAGTCTGCAGGCACGCCTGGGCCACCGCTTCGCCGATCCCGAGCTGCTCGATCGCGCCCTGTCGCACCGCAGCCTGGGCGGACGCAACAACGAGCGCCTGGAATTCCTCGGCGATGCGCTGCTCAACTTCGTCGCCGCGGACACGCTCTACGCGGACAAGCCGGGGGCCGAGGAGGGCGCCCTGTCGCGCCTGCGTGCCGGCCTGGTGCGCGAGGAATCCCTGGCGCGTCTGGCACGTGAGCTGCGGCTGGGCGAGGTGATCCGCCTCGGCGAAAGCGAGCTGAAGTCGGGCGGCTTCCGCCGCGATTCGATCCTCGCCGATGCCGTCGAAGCGCTGCTCGGTGCGGTGTATCTCGACGCCGGTTTCGCCAAAGCGCGGACGGTCTGCCGGAACCTGCTGCAGCCGCTGCTGGCCGAACTCCCCGAGGCCGAGCAGCTCAAGGACGCCAAGACGCGCCTGCAGGAATGGCTGCAGGCGCGTGCGCGTCCGCTACCGCGTTACGAGGTCTTGGAGGAACAAGGGCCCCCGCATGCGCGGCGTTTCCGGGTGCGCTGCTCGCTGACCGACGGCGACGTGCATGCCGATGCCCAGGCGTCGAGCCGGCGCGGCGCCGAGCAACAGGCGGCGCAGGCGATGCTGGCGCAGCTCGAAGACGGCCATGCGTAGCGGCATCGTCACCATCGCCGGCCGGCCGAACGTCGGCAAGTCCTCGTTGCTCAACGCGCTGGTCGGACGCAAGGTCAGTATCGTCTCGCACAAGCCGCAGACGACGCGGCATCGCATCCAGGGCGTGCTGCATCGGGGCGAGGACCAGATCGTCTTCGTCGATACGCCCGGCCTGCACCGCCAGCAGAAGCGCGCGCTCAACCGCGTGATGAACGAAGCGGCCGCCTCGGCGCTGCGCGACGTCGATCTGGTGCTGTTCGTCGTCGAGGCCGGTCGCTGGACCGAAGAGGATCAGGCCGTGTTCGAGCGTCTGGCGCGCGGCACCACCCCGGTCGGCCTGATCGTCAACAAGATCGACCAGCTCAAGGACCGCGCCGAGTTGCTGCCGGTGCTGCACAAGCTCGCGGCGATGCGCCCGTACGCGTTCGTCGTGCCGGTCTCGGCGCTGCGCCGCGACAACCTGGACCCGCTAGTGGACGAGATCCTCGCCCAGCTGCCGGAAGGCCCGGCCCTGTATCCGCCAGGCCAGGTCGTCGCCCACGGCGACGATTTCACAGTCGCCGAGGTCGTGCGTGAAAAGCTGATCCGCAACCTGCACGAGGAGCTGCCCTACGCACTCACGGTGGAAGTCGAGCACTACGAGCGGGACGAGGACATCGACCGCGTCAGTGCGATCGTCTGGGTCGAGCGGGAAGGGCAGAAGAAAATCGTCATCGGCGAGAACGGTGCGACGCTCAAGAAGGTCGGCACCGCAGCGCGGCGCGAGCTGGAACGCCAGTTCGGGCGCAAGGTGTTTCTCAAGCTGTGGTGCAAGGTGCGCGAGAACTGGAGCGACGACCCCAAGGCATTGCGACGGTTCGGCCTGACACCGGACGACTGAGTTCGCGGCGGCGATGCGCGCGCAGGTGCAGTTGGAGCCGGCCTATCTGCTGGCGCAGCGTCCCTACCGGGAGAGCAGTGCGTTGCTCGAAGTCTTCACGCCGGCGCAGGGACGGGTCGGCCTGGTGGCCCGCGGCGCGCGCGGTCCGAAGTCGCGGCTGCGCGGTGTCCTGCAGCCGTTCGCGCCGTTGATGCTTTCCTGGTATAGCGGTGGTGAGCTGGGCACCCTGCGTGCGGCGGAGGCGCGGTCCGCCCCCGTCGTGCTCACGGGTGAACGGGTGTTCTTCGGCTGGTACCTCAATGAGCTGTTGATGCGCCTGGTGCCGCGGCAGGATCCGCACCCGGCGCTGTTCGCGCTCTATGAGGCGGTGTTGGCCTGCCTGACGGGTTCCGCCGGCGAGGCGGAGGGTGGCTTGCGGCTGTTCGAGAAGCGTCTGCTCGCCGAGATCGGCTATGGACTGCGCTTTCCACGGCATCTCGATGCGGCCGCGCACTACCGGCTCGATGCCGACGGCGGTTTCGTCATCGCCAGCGAGGGCTACAGCGGGTCCTGCCTGAGCGCGCTGCGCGACGAGCGCTTCGACGATCCCGCATTGCGCGGCGAACTGCGCCGCGTCCTGCGCGAATCGATCCGGCGTCAGCTCGGCGGGCGCGAACTGGAGTCGGCGGCGTTGCTGCGGCGCATGCGCCGTGACGGCGCGTGATTCCCGGACGCGCTTTGGGCTATCGTGCGCCGTCACGACCGTCTGGAGACCGCATCGCAATGCCGCGTCCCGTGCAAGCTCGCCCTGCAGCGATCCGCCTGGGGGTCAATGTCGATCACGTCGCCACCGTACGCCAGGCGCGCGGGACCGATTACCCCGATCCGGTCGAAGCCGGACTGCTGGCTGCGGCAGCTGGGGCGCACAGCATCACGATCCATCTGCGCGAGGACCGGCGCCACATCCAGGAGCACGACGTCCGTCGCCTGAAATCGCGCTGTCCGGTGCCGGTCAACCTGGAGATGGCCGTCACCGAGGACATGGTGGCCTTCGCCTGCCGCGTCAAGCCGCAGTGTGCCTGCCTCGTGCCCGAGCGGCGTCAGGAGCTGACCACCGAGGGCGGACTCGACGTCGCCGGCCACGAGGCCGAGATCTCGGCCGCATGCCGGCGGCTGGCGCGTGCCGGCATCGCCGTTGCGCTGTTCATCGATCCGGAGCCGGCGCAACTCAAGGCCGCGCTGCGCACCGGTGCCCCGCACATCGAGATCCACACCGGTGCCTATGCCGAGGCGCGCGGTGCGCGGCAGCAGCGCGAACGGGCGCGCATCGCGCGCTTCGCGGCGCAGGCGCACGCGGCCGGTCTGGAAGTGCACGCCGGGCACGGGCTGAATCTGGACAACGTCGCGTCGATCGCGCGCATCGCACCGATCGTCGAGCTCAACATCGGTCACAGCATCATCGCGCGCGCCCTGTTCGTCGGCCTGCCAGCGGCCGTGGCCGAGATGCGCCGGGCGATGACCGACGCGCGCGGATGGTGAAGTCACCCGCTGCGGCCGCCACCGCGGCGATCTACGGCGTGGGCGTGGACATCCTGCGCGTCGAGCGCATGCAGAAGCTGCTCGATCGCCATGGTCGCCGCGTGCTGACCAGGCTGCTGTGCGCGGCCGAACTGCGCGAGGTGCGCGCACGCGCCAACACCGCGCGTGCCCTCGCCATGTGTTTCGCCGCCAAGGAGGCCTTCGTCAAGGCGCTCGGCACCGGCTTCTCCGGTGTCGGTTACAAGGACGCCGGCGTGGTGCGCGAGAGCAGTGGGCGGCCGCGCCTGGTGTTCAGCCGCCGGATGCGGACCCGCATGAGGGCGCTGGGGATCGGCGCTGCTCATGTGTCGCTGAGCGACGACGGCGGCGTGGTGTGCGCCTATGTCGTGCTCGAACGCGGCGCGACATCGTAGCGCCTTCCTCTACTTCGCCCGGATCGCTTCGAGGGTGTCGCCGACCGCGCGGCGCACGTTGTCGAGTTCGCGCTGGCTGCGCGTGGCGGCGTGCAGCGTGTTCGCGTCGCGCAGCCAGTCCTCCAGAGCCGATGCGGTCTGGCGCAGCCGCGCGAGGTGATAGAACGCCGCAGTGCCGCGCAGGGTGTGGGCGGCGTCGCGGGCAGCGGCGAGATTGCGCGACTCGACTGCGTGTTCGAGATCGCGGAGCTGCTGAGGCAGTTCGGTGGTCAGCAGTGCGAGCAGTTCCGGATCGCTGGTGAGCCGGGCCGCAGCCGGTTCCGGACCGGACAGTCCCGGATCGATGCTGCGCAGCAGCTCGCGTTCATCGAAGGGCTTGATCAGGATCGCATCGGCGCCCGCCTTGAGAAAGGCTGCGCGCTCGTCGGGCTCCAGGTGCGCGCTGACGGCGACGATGCGGCAGCGCGGGCCGCCTGCGGAGCTGGCCCGGATCTCCCGCGCGCAGCCGGGACCATCGAGCCCGGGCATGCGTGCATCGAGCAGCGCGATCTGCGGACGCTCGCGGCGCCAGGTCTCCAGGGCGCTGCGGCCATCGCTGGCCTCGAGGGTGTCCAGCCCGAGGCGGCGACAGACTTCGACCAGGTAACGGCGGTTCACGGCGTTGTTGTCGGCGACCAGGGCGCGGCGCCCGGCCAGCGGCGGCGCCGCCAGCGACGGTCCGCGGCTGACCAGGCGCAGGATCTCGTCGTGCAGGCGCTGGCGTCCGATCGACTTGGGATGGCAGGCGGCGGCGCCGGCCCTGCGCAGCTCGTCGTGCACCGGCAATGCGGCGGAAGCCACCAGCGCGAGGAGTGGCGGCTGCTGCTGTGCGCAGGCCGCCAGGATCGCGGCGAACGACGGCAGACTCCGATCGCCCGGTTTGAGCCCGACGATGACCAGCTCGGGCAGCGCCGTCGGATCGGACGCGCGCAGCGCCGCGGCCAGGTCGTCGGCGTTGGCGAAGCTGCGTACGCGGATGCCCCAGAATTCGAGCCAGTGCACCAGCGACAGGCGTGTGGTCGCGTGCGCCTCGAACAGCCAGGCACGCTTGTCGGCGAGCTGCGGATCATGGCTCGGCAGGCTGCCGGACCCGGCCGTGAGCTTGCACGGCACCAGGACGGTGAAGGTCGAGCCCTTGCCGGGCGCGCTGTCCACCCCGATCTCGCCGCCCATCAGCTCGACCAGCTTGCGCGTGATCGACAGTCCCAGGCCGCTGCCGCCGCCCTGCGGACGTCCGACCTGACGGAACGGCTGAAACAGCCGTTTCTGCTGTTCCAGATCGATGCCGATGCCGGTGTCGGTCACCGAGAAGCGCAACCAGGTGCGCCCGGCCTCCTCGCGCTCGCGCATCACGCGCAGCACCACCTCGCCGCGCTCGGTGAACTTGATCGCGTTGAACAACAGGTTGGTGAGGATCTGCCGCAGGCGCTGCGCGTCGCCGCGCACCTGGGCGGGCACGTCGTGATACACGATGCGGATCAGCTCCAGCTCCTTCTCGTAGGCCAGCGGTGCGAGCAGCGCGCAGGTGTCCTCGACGGTATCGATGACATCGACCGTCTCCTCGTTGAGCAGCAGGCGGCCGGCCTCGATCCGGGTCCAGTCGAGCAGGTCGTTGATCATCGTCAGCAGCGAGCGTGCCGACTTCTCCAGTGTGTCGAGCTGCTGCAGCTGCTCGGGGTCGAGGCCGGAGCGTCGCAGCAGGTCGGCATAGCCGAGGATGCCGGTCAGTGGCGTGCGCAGCTCGTGCGACAGGCTCGACAGCATCTCGCTCTGTGCACGCGCTTCCTCCTGCGCCCGCGCGGCGGCGCCGCGCAGCGCCCGGTTCTGGGCCGCGAGAGCGTCGCGTTCCTCGCGCAGGCGCCGGGTCTGTTCGGCGACGCCGGCGTCGAGCTGGGTGGAAAGCCGCGCCAGTTCGGCGCCGACGCGGTTGACGAGCCGGGCCAGTTCGCCATAGCGGCCGCGCAACGCGTCCGGCAGGCGGTTGTCGCTGCGTCCCTGCGCGAGCGCACGCAGTCCCAGCATGAGCGTCGAGTGGTCCGCCACCATGCGGCGCAGCAGCCAGACGGCCAGGCACAGTCCGCCGACACCGGCGACCAGCGCGCCGATCTGCCAGCGCCGCGGCAGCTCGGCGCCGAGGACGAGCGGCAGACTGCCCAGCGCCGCGCACGACAGCCCCAGCAGCAGTAGCCCGCTGCCGCCGGGTGGCCAGCGCCGCAGCCGGCCGATGCGCGGCGCATCATCCGTGCTGTCGGCCCGTTCCCTCACCTTGTCCCGTCCATGCGCTGCGAAACCTGCTCGGAAAATTGGCGATAATTGCGCCGATGACTTACCCCACGCTCGCCGACTTTATCGGCAACACGCCCCTGGTCCAACTGCGCCGCCTGCCGGGCATCGGCCGCAATACGCTGCTGGTGAAGCTGGAGGGCAACAATCCGGCCGGTTCGGTCAAGGATCGCCCGGCGTATTCGATGATCCGGCGCGCCGAGGAGCGCGGCGAGATCCGGCCGGGCGACGTGCTGATCGAGGCCACCAGCGGCAATACCGGCATCGCGCTGGCGATGGCGGCGGCGGTGAAGGGCTACCGGCTGATCCTGATCATGCCCGAGCACCTGTCGGTCGAACGCCGCGCGGTGATGAAGGCCTTCGGCGCCGAGCTGATCCTGGTGACGCAGAAGGAGGGCATGGAGGGCGCGCGCGATCTCGCGCTGCAGATGCAGGCGCAGGGCAAGGGCAGGGTGCTCGACCAGTTCGCCAACCCGGACAACCCGCGCGCGCACTACGAGGGCACTGCGCCGGAGATCTGGCGCGCGACCGACGGCCGCATCACGCATTTCGTCTCGTCGATGGGCACGACCGGCACGATCATGGGCTGCTCGCGCTATTTCAAGGAACAGAATCCCGGGGTGCAGATCGTCGGCGTGCAGCCGGACGGGGAGTCCTCGATTCCCGGCATCCGCAAGTGGCCGGAGGCCTATCTGCCGAAGATCTTCGAGCGTCAGCGCGTCGATCGCGTCATCGAAGTCAGCGCGGGCGATGCCGAGGACACGATGCGCCTGGCCGGCCGCGTCGAGGGCCTGTTCTGCGGGCCGAGTTCCGGGGGCGCGCTGTGGGCGGCGCTGCAGATCTGCCGCGAGGTCGAGGACGCGACCATCGTCAGCGTCGTCTGCGACCGTGGCGACCGCTACATCTCGACCGGCGTGTTCCCGGCCTGAGGCGTCCATGTCGCTGCGCGATCCGATCCTCGTCTTCGACATCGAAACCGTGCCCGACCTCGATGGCGGGCGACGCCTGCTCGGCCTGGACGGCATGAACGACGCCGAAGTCGCCACGGCGATGAAGACCCTGCGCCTGGCCGAGCGCGGCAACGATTTCATGCCGGCGCACCTGCAGCGCGTGGTCGCGATCTCCGTGGCCCTGCGTCAGGGCGAAAGTTTCAAGGTCTGGTCGATCGGCGACGAGGATGCCGGCGAGGGCGAGCTGGTGCAGCGCTTCTTCGACGGCGTCGAGAAGTACCGCCCGGTGCTGGTGTCGTGGAACGGCGGCGGCTTCGACCTGCCGGTGCTGCACTACCGTGGCCTGATCCATGGCTGCGTCGCGCCGAAGTACTGGGACACCGGCCATTTCGACCGCGAGGCGAAGTGGGACAACTACCTGGGCCGTTACCAGTTCCGCCACACCGACCTGATGGACGTGCTGGCGCTCTACGGCGGGCGCAACAACGCACCGCTGCACGAGATCGCGCTGCTGCTGGGCTTTCCCGGCAAGCTGGGCATGGACGGCTCGAAGGTGTTCGAAGCCTTCTGCGCCGGGCGTCTGCGCGACATCCGCGCCTACTGTGAAACCGACGTACTCAACACCTACCTGGTCTATCTGCGCTTCGAGCTGATGCGCGGCCGCCTCACGCACGAGAGTCACGCGCAGGAAGAGCAGCGCGTGCGGGCGTTCCTCGATAACAGCGACGCGCCGCACTGGGCCGAGTTCCTCGACGGCTGGGCCGGGGGATGAGGCGACGCAAGCCCCCGCCCGCCGGCGAGTTCGCCGCCGAGATCGTCGATTTCGATCACGAGGGTCGTGGCGTCGCGCGCATCGCCGGCAAGGCGACCTTCATCGCCGATGCGCTGCCCGGCGAGCGCGTGCGCTTCAGGTACCTGCGCACGTCGAAGGATGCGGACGAAGGCCAGTGCGTCGCCGTCGAGCTGGCCAGCCCGCACCGCGTCGCGCCGCGCTGCGCACACTTCGGGGTCTGCGGCGGCTGCTCGATGCAGCATCTTGCGCCGGATCAGCAGATCGCGTTCAAGCAGAAGCAGCTGCTCGACCAGCTCGCGCGCATCGGCCGGGTCGCACCCGACGAGATCGCGGCGCCGCTGGTCGGTGACGATCCCGGTGATGTCTGGGGCTACCGCCGCCGTGCGCGCCTGGGCGCGAAGATGGTGCCGAAGAAGGGCGGCGTGCTCGTCGGCTTCCGCGAGCGCGAGTCGAGCTTTCTGGCCGCGCTCGAGCGTTGCGAGGTGCTCGATCCACGGGTCGGCGAGAAGCTGCGCGCACTCGGCGAGCTGATCGCGCGGCTGTCGATCCGCAACCGCGTGCCACAGATCGAGATCGCCTGCGCCGACGCCGTGGCGCTGGTGTTCCGCGTGCTGGAGACGCCCAGTGCGGCGGACCGCGAGCTGCTGGCCGAGTTCGGCGCGCGCGAGGGTTTCGACATCTACCTGCAGACCGGCGGGCCGGACAGCATCCGGGCCTTGGGCGAGGCACGCCCGCTCGAGTATTCGCCGGACGGTTCGGCACTGCGCCTGCGTTTCGAGCCCAGCGACTTCATCCAGGTCAACGGTCGCATCAGCCAGCGCACCGTCAAACAGGCGCTGGACTGGCTGGAACTCGCGCCGGGTGATCGCGTGCTGGAGCTGTTCTGCGGCCTGGGCAACTTCTCGCTGCCGCTCGCGCAGCGCGGCGCCCGGGTCATCGCCGTCGAAGGCGAGGCGGGCCTGGTCCGGCGCGCGCGGGAGAACGCCTTGCGCAACGGCCTCGATGCGCGGTTCGAGAAGGCGGATCTGTTCAATGCGAGCGCCGATGCGCCGTGGCTGCAGGCGGAGTTCGACAAGGTCCTGCTCGACCCGCCGCGTGCCGGCGCGCGCGAGATCCTGCCGGTGGTCGCCACGCGCAAGCCGCAGCGGGTGGTCTATGTGTCCTGTCATCCCGGCACGCTGGCGCGCGACGCCGGCCTGCTGGTGCACGAGCACGGCTACCGGCTGGCACGCGCCGGCGTGATGGACATGTTTCCGCACACCAGCCATGTCGAGAGCATGGCGCTGTTCGTGCGCGGGGCCTGAGGCGGGAGGCGCAGATGGCGTTGGAGATCGAACGCAAGTTTCTGGTGGCCGGCGACGGCTGGCGTGCGGAAGTGTCGCGCTCGGTCGAGATGCGGCAGGGTTATCTGTCCGGCGAAGCCGGGCGCGCGTCGGTGCGCGTGCGCGTCGAGAACGACCAGGCGCGGCTCAACATCAAGGCCGCGGTGGTCGGCGCGGCGCGTGCCGAGTACGAATACGCGATTCCTCTGGCCGAGGGACGCGAGATTCTCGACACGCTGTGCGTCGGCCGGCTGGAGAAGATCCGCCACTATGTGGAGCGCGACGGTCTGGTCTGGGAGATCGACGAGTTCCTCAACGACAACGCCGGCCTGATCGTCGCCGAGGTCGAGCTGGCGACGGTCGATCAGGTCTTCGCGCGCCCGGCATGGCTGGGCCGCGAGGTCACCGACGATCGCCGCTATTACAACCAGTGGCTGGCACTGCATCCCCGCCGGACCTGGAACGATGCGGATTGAAGTCGATATCCGCGCGCAGCGGCTGCGCCTGTATGGCGACGAAGGCGGTCTGTTGCGGGAGTATCCGGTGTCCACGGCGACGAACGGTTGCGGCGAGCGGACCGGTTCCGGGTGCACGCCGCGCGGACGGCACATCGTGCGTGCGAAGATAGGCGCCGGTCTGCCGTCCGGCGCGGTACTGCGCGGCCGGCGCTGGACCGGTGAGATCTGGACGCCGGAGCTGCACGCGCGCGAGCCGGGCCGCGACTGGATCCTGTCGCGCATCCTGTGGCTGTCGGGCTGCGAGCCGGGTCGCAACCGTCTCCACGGCGTGGATACCTTCCGCCGCTATATCTATCTGCACGGCACGCCGTACACCGACGCGCTGGGCACGCCGCAGTCGAAGGGCTGCGTGCGGCTGCGTAACGAGGATGTCATCGAGCTGTTCGAGCTGGTCCCCCCGAGAACCGAAGTTGAGCTCCACGAATAAGAAGTCGAAAGCCCCCCCGCTGGGTCCACTGATGGTCGATGTCGGCGGCATGGAACTGAGTGCCGAGGACCGCGAGGTGCTGAGCCATCCGCTGGTCGGCGGCGTGATCCTGTTCACGCGCAACTACCGTGACCACGAACAGCTCAAGGTGCTGTGCGACAGCATCCTGGCGCTGCGCAGTCCGCGGCTGCTGCTGGCGGTCGATCACGAAGGCGGGCGCGTGCAGCGTTTCCGCGTCGGTTTCTCGCGCGTGCCGGCGATGCGCACGCTCGGCAGCCGCTATCTCGAAGATCCGGCGCAGGCGCTGGCCGACGCCCGCGCCTACGGTCAGACCATCGGCCGCGAGCTGTCCGCTTTCGGCATCGACCTGTGCTTTGCGCCGGTGCTCGATCTCGATCACGGAGTCAGCACGATCATCGGTGATCGCGCCTTCGCCGATCGCAGCGAACTCGTCGTCGAGCTGGCGCGTGAATTTCGCGCCGGTCTCAACGCCGCCGGCATGGCGGCGACCGGCAAGCACTTTCCCGGTCACGGCGCGGTGCGGGCCGATTCGCATATCGAACTGCCGGTCGATCGCCGGCCGGAAGGCGAGCTGCGCGCCCAGGATCTGCTGCCGTTCCAGGCTCTCGTGGCCGATGGTCTCGAATCGATCATGATGGCCCACGTGCGCTACACGGCGGTGGACGAAACGCCGGCGTCGCTGTCACGCAAGTGGATCCGCGACATCCTGCGCCACGAACTCGGTTTCGGCGGCGCGATCTTCTGTGACGACCTGTCGATGGGCGGCGCCGCCGTCGCCGGCACGATGGAGACGCGTGCGCGGCTGGCGCTCGCCGCCGGCTGCGACATGCTGCCGGTCTGCAACGACCGCGCCGCCGTCGTCGGCCTGCTCGATGCGCTCAAGGACCTCAAGCCCAACCGCGCCGCATCGGCGCGGCTGCAGCGCCTGTACCTACGCGAGGTGGACTGAGCATGAGCACGACGCCCGAGGCCGCGATGCGGGTTCTGCACAGCGCCGACTGCCTGCATGACGAGCACGCGGTGCAGGCGGCCTATGACCGGCTCGCGCAGGCGATCGCGCACGAGTACGAGGGCCGCAATCCGCTGCTGCTGTGCGTGATGATCGGCGGGCTGCAGGCGACCGCCGAGATCGCGCGGCGCCTGGCGTTCCCGCTGGAGATCGACTACCTGCATGCGACGCGCTATCGCGGCGCGACGCAGGGTGGTGGCCTGGTATGGAAGCGCCAGCCCGACGCAGCGCGCGTCGAGAACCGGCACGTCATCGTGATCGACGACATCCTCGACGAAGGCCACACGCTGATGGCGATCCGCGACGCGCTGCACGGCTTCGCGCCGGCCTCGCTCAAGGTCGCCGTGCTGGCGGAGAAGCTGCACGACCGCCGTGCGCGCGGCGCGCATGCCGAGTTCATCGGCCTGCAGGTCGAGGACCGCTACGTGTTCGGCTGCGGCATGGACTACAAGGAATACTGGCGGCAGCTGCCGGCCATTTACGCGGTGAAGGACTTATGAGCACGTCGTCGTCTGCAGGCACGCCACCACTGGTCGCCGTCATCGGCGGCACCGGCATGAACCAGTGGCCGGGACTGGAGATCGACGAACGCCGCAGCGTCAGCACGCCGTATGGCGTGCCCAGCGCACCGCTGCTGTTCGGCCGCGCCTACGGCGTGCGCGCGGTGTTCCTGGCGCGCCACGGCGAAGGCCACAAGCTGCCGCCGCACGCGATCAACTACCGCGCCAACCTCGCGGCGCTGCAGCAGGCCGGCGTGACCGACATCGTCGCGATCGCCGCGGTCGGCGGCATCGCCGACTGGTTCGCGCCGGGCGAGGTCGCGATCCCCGAGGATGTCATCGACTACACCTGGGGCCGCGAGCACACGTATGCGGATGGCCGTGAGGGCCGTGCGCTCCAGCACGTCGAGTTCACGCAGCCCTATGCGCCGCGCCTGCGGCGGATCCTGCTCGATGCCGCCAGGGCGGCGTCGGTGACGGTCGCCGGCGCCGGCGTGATGGCGGTGACGCAGGGGCCGCGCCTGGAGTCGGCCGCCGAGGTGCGGCGCCTGCAGCGCGACGGCGCCGACATGATCGGCATGACCGGCATGCCCGAGGCCGCGCTCGCCGCCGAGCTTGGTCTCGCCTACGCCTGCGTCGCCGTATCGGTGAACTGGGCCGCCGGCATCAAGGGCGTCGGCGACATCCACGCCGAGATCGAGCAGTCGATCGACGCCGGCATGACCAAGGTGCGCGGCATCCTCGAGCGGGCGCTGCCGGTGCTCGCTCAGGTCTCCGCGTAGTCGAGCTCGATGCCGTAGGTCTCGCGCAGGCTCAGCAGGGCCAGCGCGGCCAGCACGAACACCACCGCGCCGATCGCCAGCGTCGCGGGGATCAGGCCGAGGCTCGGTGACAGCGCGCCGAGTGCGAGCGTCACCGGTACGGTCGCGGCGCGCACGAGATTGGGCACCGAAGTGGACACCGTCGCGCGCACGTTGGTGCCGAACTGCTCGGCGCCGGTGCCGAGGAACACCGTCCAGTAGCCCTGGGCGAGGCCCATCGCAAACATCAGCAGGCAATAGCCGCTGGCGCTCAGGCCCGGCGTGAGCAGCAGCGCCGACGTGAGCGCCGCCATGAGTGCGAGGCAGGCGCCGATCACGCGCTTGCGGCTGCGCAGCGCTTCGCTGATCACGCCGGACAGCGCGCTGCCCAGCGCCAGTCCGACCGATTGCCAGCGCAGGACGTCGGCGACCGCCAGCGGTGCGGAGAAGCCGAGCGCGCGGCCGAACTCGGGTGCGAAATTCACGAACAGCGCCGAGGCATACCAGATCGGCACGCCGACGGCGGTGACCGCGACGAAGCGCAGCGCCAGGCGCGGCTGGGTCAGCAGCAGCCGTGCCCGGCCACCACCGCGTGCCTGCTGCTGCTCGAACATCGGCGATTCCTGCAGCACCGCCCAGCGCAGCGCGAGCACCGCCAGGCCCATTCCGCCGCCGAGCGCGTAGGTCGCGCGCCACGGCAGCAGATCGCCGCTGAACGACGCGGTCAGCGCGCCCAGCAGGCCGAGGAAGGCGATGATCGTCGTGCCGTAGCCGCGCCGGTGTCTGGGCAGCAGTTCGGCGATCAGCGTGACGCCGGCGCCCAGTTCGCCCGCCAGGCCGATGCCGGCCAGCAGACGCAGGACCGCGTACTGTTCGACGCTGGTGACCAAGGCGTTGGCGAGGTTGGCCAGCGAGTACAGCGTGATCGTCGCCAGCAGCGCGAAGCGCCGGCCCATGCGGTCGCCGACCACGCCCCAGGCAAAGCCGCCGAACAGCATGCCGATCATCTGCAGGTTCAGCAGCGTGATGCCCCAGCGCGTGCTCTCGTCGCCGGTCAGGCCGAGTTCGGCGAGCGAGGCGACGCGCACGACACCGAAGATGACGATGTCGTAGAGATCGACGAAGTAGCCGAGCGCCGCGGCGGCGACGATCAGGACCTGGCTGCGCTGGGCGGCGGTGATCATGGCGTCAGGCCGACATGTACAGGCCGCCGTTCACCGGAATGTTCGCGCCGGTGACGTAGCCGGATTCCGGCGCGCACAGGAAGGCGACGACGTGCGCAATCTCCGCCGGTTCGGCCATGCGCCCGACCGGCACTTGCGCGACGATCGTTTGCAGAACGTCCGGCTTGATCGCCGCGGTCATCGGGGTGCGCACATAGCCCGGCGAGACCGTGTTGACGGTCACGCCGTATCGGGCGCCTTCCTGCGCCAGTGCCATCGTGAAGCCGTGCATGCCGGCCTTCGCCGCGGAGTAGTTCGCCTGCCCGAACTGGCCCTTCTGGCCGTTGACCGAGGCGATGTTGACGATGCGGCCGAAGCCGCGCGCACACATGTCGGCGAACACCGGCTTGCAGCAGTGGAACACGCTGTCGAGGTTGGAGGCCAGCACGGCGCGCCACTGCTCCAGGGTCATTTTCGTGAAGCGCGCATCGCGCGTGATGCCGGCGGCGTTGACCAGCACGTCGATCGTGCCGAGCCGCTGCTGCGCACACTGCATCGCCCGCGTGGCCGCCTCGGCGTCGGCGAGATCGGCGAGTTCCACGCCGATACTCAGCCCTTCGGCCGCACGCGCCCGTTCCCACTCGGGAATGCGGCTGGCTTCCGCAGGGTGGCCCAGTGCGACGACCTGCATGCCGGTCTGCGCGAGCGCGCGGCAGATCTCGGTGCCGATCGCGCCGGTGCCGCCGGTGACGACGGCCTTGAGAGGTGTGGAGTTCATCTGCGTGCTCATCGGCCTTTCCTGCGTCTGGCGTCGTAGGAGACTTCGGTATCGGGCTCGAACTGACGCTGCAGCGTGTGGCGACGTTCGATCAGTTCGAGGCTGATGTCGTAGTCGAGCTGCAGCGGCGGGCTGACGCGGCCGTCCGCTGCGATCGCCCGCGCCTGCAGGCGCACCGGACCGGAGAGATAGACCGGATCGCGGTACAGCGGCGACCCGGCGCCGGGCGGCCCCGCGATGCTATACACCACGTAGGCCTCGGGGTCGCTCGCGGCCAGCGTGACCGACAGCGGCTGCTCGTAGGCCCCCGGCGGTGGCTGCGCATGCAGCGTCAGCGGCAGGTCGGAGACGGCTGTGGCGGCGCGTTTGAAGTGCGCCATGGGACTGGACCAGCCGCTGTGGGCGTTGTGCGCGAAGCACGTCGTCAGCGATCCGGCGGCCAGCGCGACGGTTTCCTGCGCGGGACTCGCCAGTGACGGGTAGTCACCGTCCTGCGCGCAGTACAGCCTGGCCTCGGTCTGATCCGTGCGCAGCACGTCGCCGTCGCGGACGATGACCGGTGCGGGTTCCATCGGCAGCGGTTCCGGCGCCGCACGCAGGAACTCGACGATGAGCTTCATCGTCTCGGGCACGCGCGGCAGCTCCAGGTGGTCGAAGTAGGTGCCGTGCTCGCGGTTGAAGGCGACGTTGTGCGCGCCGTCGAGCGCCGGGCTGTCCTGGCTCGGGGGCGGGAACAGCACGTCCCCCCAGCCGGTGCCATCGTACAGCGTCATGTAACGCGTCGGGCCCGGCGTCTCGCCGCCGCGGTTGAGCTGCGCGAGCCAGGGGCTGCCGGGTGCCAGCTCGTAGGACACGACGCGGTTCTGCCCGCGCGCGTCGGGCCATGCGGTCCACACGCCGTCGTTGGCACCGCAGGCGGCGACGAAGTTGCGCACGCGGTGCCAGCTGTTGGTCTGCTTCATCCACTGGCGCACCAGTGTGACGCCCAGGGAGTGCGCGACGATATCGACCTGCCGCACTTCGCGACCGCTGGTCTTCGACAGGTAGGCGGTGACGCCGTTGACGATGCGCTCGACGCTCTCGACCGACAGGTCGTTGCTGTCGAAGTAGCGCACGTTGTCCCAGCCGTAGCCCAGTGCCCACAGCTCGTTGGGCTGATAACCGGCGTCCAGGAAGTATTCGCGCGCCGGCAGCCAAAAGCGCGCCGAGACGGTGTTGCCGTGGATGAAGATCACCGGCGTGTGCTGCAGCGAATCACCCTTGCCGCCGAAACCCGGCATCGGTCGTCCGGTTTCTGCCGACAGCGGCGGGGTGAAGTCGGCCGGGAAGTCGCGCAGCTGCGGCGCTTCGACGCCGAGCTTCGGCAGCAGCCATTCGCGCGGCGCGCAGGCGCCCAGCAGCGCACACAGCGCGACCAGTCCGACCGGAAACGCGAAGCGGGAGACGGGAGACTTCATGTTCATCATCACGGTGCCCAGAACAGGTAGACCATGCGCAGCTCCAGGTAAGGCGAGGCCGATACCGCCGCGGCTTCCTGCACTGCGTTCTGCGTCGAGGTCTGCGCCGCGCCGGGGATCGGCGTAGCGCCGGGGCTGTCCGGGTCCTGCGCATAGACGTCGTAGATCGCGTCGATCTGGCCGCCGCGGCCGGAGATCGGCTTGGCGACGCGCAGGTTGAGCACGGTCGAGGTGCGATAGATGTAGTAGAGCCCCGCGGTCAGCAGCGTGCCTTCGACGCCGCGATCCTCGTACGGTCCGGGTCGCGGTCTGAGATAGAAGTACTCGGCCGAGTTGCAGATCTCGGGCGGCACGACCACGCCGAGCAGATTGCCGGTGGAGTTGCAGGCGCTGGTCGGCGGCAGCGGCTGGTCCTTGATGTTGAGCGAGTACTTCTCGTAGCGGTTCGGGCCGACGGTTTCGCGGTGCGACCAGCCGACATCGGCGAACCAGTGTTCATTGAACTTCCACGCCGCGTTGATCTCGAGGTTGCGCACGTCGGCCGGCCGTGTCGGCGTGAGCCCGCCGAAGGCCGGCGTGTCGTTGCGGCCGTTGAACTGCCAGGCGAAGGTGCCATCGAGATAGACGCGCCCGAACAGCTCGCCGTGAACGGCGAACTGCGGGATGTAGCTCCAGTAGTTCGTGCCGGTGTTGAGCAAGGACTCGGTGTCGTAGCGGCCGATCGGAAACTTCACCGTCGTCGCCAGCATCGGGCTGAGCTTGACCGGACCCCAGCGGTACTCGTCACCGTAGATGCCGCACAGCCCGAACAGATCACCCAGTCCGCTCGCACCGGAGTGCTGGCCGGCGGTGAGGTCACGCTTGACCGCGTTGCCGGTCGCCTGCTGGTGACCCAGCGTGCCGATGATGCGGCAGAACTGCGGATGGTCGTTCAGGTACCAGACGCCGGTGTCGCGGAAGACGTTGCCGATCCACAGGTACTTGAGCAGCAGCAGCGTCGCATCGACGCTGTCGCCGGGCGGGATGAACGGCGCACCGACATGCACCTTCCTGCCTTCGCGGTCATAGACCTCCTCGATCTCGGTCGTGATCAGCGTGAATTCGGTGTACTGGCCCGGTGCGAGGCGTGAGTACTCCGACAGGTGCGGCGTGAAGACGATGCCGGCCTTCGCGGTGGCGGGCAGACCGGTCGCGAGTGCCGCGATCAGCGGGAGCAGCCGACGCATGTGAACGTATCCCCCTGTCCGAAGTTGTAGCGCAGGCTCACGGCCCAGTGGTCGGACGCATAGCTGCGCGCCGGCCCGAGTCCATCGACGCGCACGGTCTCGCCCGGGCTGGTCGTGCAGGTCACCGCACCCTCGATGCAGCCGGCCGGGCTGCGACTGGTGAACGGCAGGTCGAACTCGCCGCTGCGGCCGGCGAGCGGTCGCACATAACCCGCCGAGACGAGCACGCGCTGCGTCGCGAACCAGTGCAGTGCGAGTCCGGCGCTGCGCAGCGACGTGCCGTCGTCCGCGTAGCGCCCGGGTGTCGGGTAGGTGTCCGAGTTCGGCGGTGCCGCCGGTGCGTTGGGCGCGTATTGCGGGTCGTCGTAGCGATTGGCCCGGCCGCGTCGTTCGGCGAGCGACACGCTCAGGTGCAGGCCCGGCAGCAAGCGCTGGGCCAGGCTCAGATCGATCCAGGCGTCATCGCCCTGTTCGGACGGAGCGAGGCCACCGAACTGCGGCTCGTAGTTGACCAGATGCACGCGATAGCCGGCACCCGCCTCGAACAGTGCGCCGGCCCATGGACGCACCGCGCCGCCGAGCTGTGCATGAAATGCCCAGTGGTTGGTGCCGGCGTTGACCGGGGCCTCGTGCTCGTAGACACCCGTCGGCACGTTGATGCCGAGCAGCAGCAGGCCCGCACCGCCGGGCGCGCTGGCCTCGCTGCGCCAGTCGCTGCCACCCCACAGGAAGGTCCCAAACTCCAGCGTCGTGTCACCGACACCGCTGCCGTCATCCGTCAGGTCGTCGCGGCTGCCGACATAGTCCGCAAGGCGGCCTCGCGCGCGCACGCGGGCGTAGCGCAGTGTCGCGCGCGCGGTGTGCAGGCGCGACGACAGCAACGGTACGCCCTGGCTCTCGAACAGCGGGAAGGTCCAGGTGAATCGCGCCGCCACCTCGTGCAGCGGGAACGAACTGTGTCCGGCCAGCGACGGAGTCGCCGTGTCCCGCTCGTCGCCGCCGGCGTCGAACACGCGATCGCGTGGGTCGTGAGCGTCGCGCAGGTCCAGGTACAGGCCCGGGTAGAGCGGCAGGTAGCGGCCCAGCGTGGTGTCCGCGACATCGGCCTGTGCGCGCGCCGCCATCAGCAGCAGTGCAGCGCTAGTCGCGCGGATGACTCCCCTCATGCAAACCTCCGGACGCACGTTCAAAGATCTGGCGGATTGCAGGCTTGTGCAGCTTGCCTGCGCCGCTCTTGGGCAGTTCGTCGAGAAACAGGAAATGGCGCGGCAGCTTGTAGCCGGCCAGGCGCTGCTTGAGCTGCGCGCGCAGTGCGTCGGCATCGGTGCGGGCACCGGCGACGAGACGCACCGCGGCCAGACCCACCTCGCCCCAGCGCGCGTCGGGCACGCCGACCACCGCGCACTCGGCCACGTCCGGCAGCTGCGCCAGCGCGGCCTCGACCTCGGCCGGGTACACGTTCTCGCCGCCGGAGATGTACATCTCCTTGCGGCGGCCGACGATGTAGTGGCGCCCGGCCGCGTCGCGGCGTGCGAGGTCGCCGGTCCACAGCCAGCCGTCGCGGAACACCTGCCGCCACTCCTCGTCGCGGCCTTCGTAGCCGGCGCAGACGTGTTCGCCGGCGAGCGTGAGTTCACCGACCTCGCCTTCGGCGCAGGCCGTGCCGTCGGGGCGGCGGATCATCGCCTGCGTGCCGGGCAATGGATAGCCGACCGAATCAGGATGCTGCTGCGCTTCGTCCAGCGGCAGATGGAAGCAGTTCACGCCGGCTTCGGTCATGCCGTAGCCCTGGCGGAAGTGCAGGCCGCGCGCGGCATAGCGGCTGCGCAGCGGCGCCGGGCAGGGTGCACCACCGGCGATCGCCCAGCGCAGGCGCGAGAACTCCGTCGTCGCGAACCGTGGATGCTCGGCGAGCATCTGGTACATGGTTGGCACCATGAACATCAAGGTCGCGCCGCAGGCTTGGAGTGCGTGCAGGTAACGGCCTGGCTCGAACGCGTCGAGCAGTGCGACGCGGCCGCCGAGCGCGAGCAGCGGCGTCGTGAATACGTTGAGCGCGGCGTGGAAGCAGGGGGTGGCCTGGATCGCGCAGTCGTCGGCGCGCAGCGCCCATCCTGCCGCCGTGTTGCGGTTGTTGGCGAGGATCTGCCGGTACGGGATGCGCGCAGCCTTGGGCACGCCGGTGCTGCCGCCGGTGCACAGCAGCATGTGGATGTCGTCACGATCGACGGCGGTTGTCCGGATCGGCGCGGTCGCCGTGTCCAGCCGCGACTCGTGCTGGTCGAGCGGCCAGATCGGCAGGTGCAGATCAGCGGCTGCGCCAGCGTGCGCGGCGTCCGCCAGCAGCAGACGTGGCGCGACACGGCCGACCAGTTCGCGCTGCTCGGCTGCGCTGAGCCGGTAGTTCAATGGCATGAACACGAAGCCCAGTCGCGGCGCCGCGAGCATCAGGTCGATGTGGGCGAGGTGGTTGTACGCGAGGATGGCGACGCGATCGCCCCTGCCGATGCCCTGAGCGGCGAGCACGGCGGCCAGGCGTGCGGCGCGCGCATCCAGCTCGCGGTAGCCGTACCAGCGGCCGTCGCACCACAGCGCCGGCCGGTCGTCGCGCAGGGCCGCGTCACTGAGCAGGTTTACGGGCGGACTCACGGTGTTCATGGCGCACGGTAGCGCAGGCACAGCGCATTCCAGACGT
This sequence comes from Fontimonas sp. SYSU GA230001, assembly GCF_040066175.1. Classification (NCBI taxonomy): domain Bacteria; kingdom Pseudomonadati; phylum Pseudomonadota; class Gammaproteobacteria; order Nevskiales; family Nevskiaceae; genus Fontimonas; species Fontimonas sp. SYSU GA230001. The sequence continues at coordinate 97,726 of NZ_JBEAAM010000001.1, read as the reverse complement.
AGCCGATGCCGGCGGCACAGAGCACGACGGTGTCGCCATCGCGCAGGCGCCCCTGATCACGGGCCAGTTGCAGCGACAGCAGCGGATCGATCTGGCCGATGTGACCGTAGTCCGACAGGTAGATCGAGCGCTCGCCGGCGACGCCGATCCGCGCGAGCACGGTGTCGTGCGCACTGCGTTTCATGTGCAGCATCGCGACGTAGGCGAGGTCCTCGCTGCGCACGCCGCTGCGCTCGCAGGCCTCGCGGATCACCGCGACGAAGTTGTCCAGGGAGAGTGCTTCCAGGCGCGACTTCATGCGCTGCGGGTCGGGCACGGTGAAGTGGAAGCGGTGCAGGTTGGCGGCGGTCAGCGGCTCGCGCGTGCCGCCCACCGGCACGATCACGTCCTCCGCGAAGCTGCCGTCGGTGCGAAAGCCGGCGCCGAGGATTTCGAAGCCCGGTCCGTCGCGGGTCACCACCGCAGCGCCACCGCCCGCGGCGAGGTTGTTGAGGAAGCGCGTCGCCGGATCGGCATAATCGACGAGATCGCAGTTGCGATACCCGCCTGCGATCAGCGCGGCGTTCATCTCCGGGTTGGCGATGAGCGCGTCGCGCGCGAGCTTGAGTGCGAGCACCGCGCTGCCGCACTTCTGGCCGATGTCGTAGGCATAGGCGTGTTCGGCGCCGAGTGCGTGCGCCGCGTGGATGCCGGCGGTCCAGACCGGATATTCCTTGTGCTCCTCGGTGATGGAGATCAGCACGTCGATCTGCCGGGACTCGATGCCGGCATCGGCGAGCGCCATCCGCGCGGCGCGGATGCCCATCGCGTTGCTGTGATCGTCCGGGCCGGGGATGGTCTTGCCGTCGATGCCGAGCTTGCCGCGCACGATCGCTTCGGGCACGTCGCTGGCCGCGGCGATGTCGGCCGCAGTCAGCCGCTGCTGCGGCAGATAGATGCCCAGGCCGCGCAGAATCACCGCCGCGCCCCGGACGTCTTGGCCGCGATGCCGTGGCCGATGAAGGACATCACCTCGTCCATGACCGCCTTGCGCGGACGCGTCTTCTGCCACAGGCCGTAGCGCAGGCCGAGGAAATGGCCGATGCCCATGATCGCCCAGGCACGGACCTGTGCGTCGCCGGGCGTCAAGCCGCCCGGGCCGACGTCGCGCTGCAGGCTGCGCGACAGACCCTCGGCGAGGCGCTCGTAGTAGGTGCGGAACGCCGGTTCGTCCACGAACTGGCACTCCTGCACGATGCGGTACAGCCCGGGATGGCGCTGCACGAAGTCGAGAAAGGCTTCGAGGCCGTCACGCTGCGCGAGCAGCGGGTCGGTGTCTTCGGCGACGGCCAGGGCCATGTGCTTGCGCAGCGCATGCCCGATCTGATCGACGAGCGCGCTGAAGATCGCTTCCTTGCTCGGGAAGTAGATATAGAACGTCCCCTGGCTGACCTTGGCGCGCGCCGTGATCGAGCTGACCGAGGCGGCATGGAACCCGCGCTCGCCGAACTCCGCTTCGGCGGCGTCGAGCAGGCGGCGCAGCGTCGCTTCGCCGCGCGCGGTCAGCGGTCGGGTCGGGCCAGCGGCGGTCTCGGCGGGCATCGGGTCAGAACAGACATGACAGATGAGTCATGTCTCATATCATGATCCGGAACGCAGCCGCCTGGCAAGCTCGGGAGGTCTCGGCCGGTTGCCGCCTCAGGGCTCGGCGCGCGAGACCTTGGCGACGATGCCGAGCTTGGCACTGTCGAGGTGGTGCAGTTCGTCGCGGCGCATGCGCCGGCGCTCGCGCAGGTCGTACTGCGTGAAGCCGTCGCCGGACGGCACGGTGTAGCGCAGATCGGCATCGACCTGCAGGTAGCGGTTCAGCAGCAGCGCGACACTGCCATCGACCTGTGCCTGCGTGTAGGCGCTGGCGGTCGCCGCATCGAACACGTTGAGCAACGGTCCGCTGCGCAGCTTCAGTGCGGGCCCGCGTTCCGACGGTGGATCCTTCTGCGTCCACGCCAGCCGGATCAACGGCTGGAAGCGCGCGGCGTTGCGCAACCGGTTCCATTGTTCCTGCAGGCCGAACTGCGCGTCCGGCAGCAGCGTGATCCCGGCGGCGGCCAGCGCCGTAGTGTCGTCGAGCGCGATCGCCGGTTCCGCGGACGGTTGTGCAGCGCGGCCCGCCTCGCCGGACGCGTACTTGTCGAGGAACACGATCAGATCGACGCGATAGGTCTCGGCCAGCGCCGGCCGGCTCAGCACCGCCAGCATGACTGCGAACACGCTCGCTGCGATCCAGTTCTTCATGCGCTTCCCATTCGTCTCACGTCTTACGCCTCACGCAGTGTAGCCAACAGCGCCTGTACACGCGGCGCGCGTGCCGTCACATCATCGAAGTTGCCGAAGCAGTGCAGCCGCGCCTGGCCTTCGAGCTTGTAGACCTTGGGCTGCGACTGGATCAGGCGGATCATCTTCACCGGATCGACGCGTGGCTGTGTGCCGAACTCGACGGTGATCGAGCGGTTGCCGGCACGGATCTTCTTCAGGTCCAGGGCCTGCGCCAGCACGCGCAGCTCGGCGGCCTCGAACAGGCGCTCGCAGGGCGGCGGCAGCAGGCCGAAGCGGTCGATCATCTCGACCTTGAGCTCGCGCAGTCCGGTCTCGTCGCCGGCCTCGGCGATGCGCTTGTACAGCGTCAGGCGTGTGTGCACGTCGGGAATGTAGTCGTCGGGGATCAGCGCGGCGGTGCCCAGATCGACTTCGCAGCCGGCGTGGCCGAAGGGCGTGTCGTCGAGCTTGCCGGTCTTGATCGCCTTGACCGCGCGCGCGAGCAGCTCCGCGTAGAGCGTGAAGCCGACTTCCTCGATCTGTCCGGACTGCTCGGCGCCGAGCAGCTCGCCGGCACCGCGGATTTCGAGATCCTGCGTGGCCAGCGCGAAACCGGAACCGAGGTCGCCGAGCGTCTCGATCGCCGCGAGGCGTTTCTCGGCATCCGGATTGAGTGCGCGCCGGCTCGGGACGAGCAGGTAGGCGTAGCCGCGGTGGTGGCTGCGGCCGACGCGGCCGCGCAGCTGGTGCAGCTGCGCGAGGCCGAACTGGTCGGCGCGGTCGATGATGATGGTGTTCGCCGTCGGTACGTCGATGCCGGACTCGATGATCGTCGTGCAGACGAGGATGTTGAAGCGCTGATGGTAGAAGTCGAGCATCACCTGCTCGAGTTCGCGCTCGCGCATCTGGCCGTGGGCGTGGCGCACGCGGCCCTCCGGGACCAGCTCCTGCAGCTTGCGGCTGAACGACTCGATGTCGCGCACCTCGTTGTGCAGCACGTAGATCTGGCCGCCGCGCCGCAGCTCGCGCAGGCAGGCCTCTTGGACCAGTGCGTTGCTCCACTCCGAGACCTGCGTCTTGATCGCCAGACGCGAGGCCGGCGGTGTGGCGATGATCGACAGTTCGCGCAGGCCGGCGAGACTCATGTTGAGCGTGCGCGGGATCGGCGTCGCCGTCAGCGTCAGCAGATCGACCTCGGCGCGCAGGTTCTTCAGGCGTTCCTTGTGGCGCACACCAAAGCGATGCTCCTCATCGACGATCACCAGGCCCAGGTTCTTGAAGCGTACGTCGTCCTGCAGGAGCCGGTGCGTGCCGATGACGACATCGAGGCTGCCTTCTGCGAGCTGCTTGAGCAGGGCGCTCTGCTCCTTGGTCGTGCGCATGCGCGACAGCGCGGCGACGCGGATCGGAAAGCCGGCGAAGCGGTCGGCAAAGTTCTTGGCGTGCTGTTCGACCAGTAGCGTCGTCGGCGCCAGCACACAGACCTGGCGGCCGCCGCGCGCGGCGACGAAGGCGGCGCGCAGCGCGACCTCGGTCTTGCCGAAGCCGACGTCGCCGCAGACGACGCGGTCCATCGGCCGTTCGGCGCGCAGATCGGCGAGCACGGCATCGATCGCGGACTGCTGGTCCGGCGTCGGCGCGAACGGGAAGCCCTCGCAGAAGCGCGCGTACTCGGCCTCGTCGAACTCCAGTGCCAGGCCGGGCTTGGCCATGCGCCGCGCCTGTGCCTGCAGCAGTTCTGCAGCGACGTCGTGCGCCTTCTCCCGTGCACGCGCCTGTGCCTTGGCCCAGCGGTCCGAGCCGAGACTGTGCAGCGGCGCGGTTTCCGGTTCGCCGCCGGTGTAGCGGTGGATCAGGTTGAGCGAAGCGACCGGAACGTACAGCTTGCCGTCGTTGGCGTACTCGAGGACGAGGTACTCAGCCTCGACGCCGCCGGCGTCGAGACGCTGCAGCCCGAGGTAGCGGCCGACGCCATGCTCGACGTGCACGACCGGCGCGCCGGGCAGCAGCGACGACAGGTCGCGCAGGATCGTTTCCGGATCACGGATGCGCCCGCGCCGGCGCAGCTGCTGTGCCGGCGCGTGCAGGCCGAAGACTTGGGTCTCGGAAACCAGCGTGATGCCGTCGGCGGACAGGCGGAAGCTGTTCTGGATCGGGCCGAGCGTGATGCCGTAGCGCTTGCTATCGCCGGCGAACGCGGCCCAGTCGGCGTAGTCGCGCGGCAGGATGCCCAGCGGCTTGAGCCAGGCGAGCAGTGCCTCGCGCCGTCCGGCCGATTCGGCCACGAACAGCACGCGGTCGGCGCGCGCGGCCAGTGCGCCGCGGACCGCTTCCGCGCCGCTGGCGAGCACTTCGACGCCGGGATCGCCGCCGGCCAGTTCGATCCGTGCGAAGCCTGCGATGTTCTGCAGCGCCTGCGCGGGCGTGTGGAACAGCGCCGCGGGCTTGAGCAGCGGTCGCTCGATGTCGCCGCGATAGCGCTCGTAGCGTTCCTCGATCTGGCGCCAGTCCTCGACGAGCGCGGCGTCGAGATCGTCGAGCGCGATCAGCAGCGCGTTCTCGGGCAGATAATCGGCGAGCGTCGCCGTGGTCTGGGCCGGGAAGAACAGCGGCAGCCAGGCTTCGATGCCGCCCGGCATCAGGCCGCGGCTGACCTCGCTGTAGATGCGCGAGCGCGCCGGATCGCCGGCGAAGGTTTCGCGGTAATTGCCACGGAAGGTCTCGATGCCGTCGCGGTCGGTCGGAAACTCGCGCGCCGGCAGCAGGCGGATTTCCGTCACCTTGTCCTGGCTGCGCTGCGTCTCCGGATCGAAGCTGCGGATCGTCTCGATCTCGTCGTCGAACAGGTCGATGCGATAGGCCGTCTCGCTGCCCATCGGAAACAGGTCGATCAGGGCACCGCGCACGGCGAACTCGCCCTGCGCCTGCACCTCGGACACGGACTGGTAACCGGCCGCGACCAGGCGTTCGCGGAAGCGCAGTGGATCGAGCTTGTCGCCGAGTGCGAGTTGGAATGCGCGGCTGTCGAGCCAGCTGCGCGGCGGCAGACGCTGGATCAACTGGTCGGCGGTGGTCAGCAGCACGCCGCGGCGCATCTGTGGCAGACGGTGCAGCGCACTCATCCGCTGCGACAGGATCTCCTGGTGCGGCGAGAACTGGTCGTAGGGCAGGACCTCGGTGTCGGGCAGATGCAGCAGCGGCAGCTCACGCGGCAGGAAGAAACGCAGTTCCTCCTCGACGCGGTAGGCGTGCTGCTCGTTGGCGACCAGCACGACGGTCAGGCCATCGTGGCGCAGGCTGGCGGCCGCGGCCGCCAGCGCGGCCGCGGCACCGGGCAGGGTGGGCCAGCGCGTCGTGCCGTCGGGCGCGAAAGGCGGATTCAGCGGAGAGAAGCTCACGGATTCACGCAGCCGTGTCGGAACGCGCCCGGCCGCACCGATGGAAAATGGGTGCGCGATTATCTCACGGGCCCGATCGGCCCGGCGCGGTGTCAGCGCAGCGCGTCGAGGCGCACCGGCGCTTCACCGGGTTTGCGCACGGCGGCCGGGGACACAGCGACGCAGCCGGAACAGGCGCTGCAGCTGCTGCCACAGGCCGCGGATGGCGCTGGCTGCGGCGTCTTGCCCAGCGCGCGCAGCAGCCGACTGCGCGCACCGGGCAGCAAGCGGCCGAACACGGTCCACGCGCTCCAGCCGACCAGCGCCGTGATGACCGCGAACTCGAACCAGGCGTAGGCGGTCATGTCAGCACACGGGCGAGCTGGTAGGTGACCAGCGAGGCGAGATAGGCGAGGGCAAACAGATAGCCGGCGGCCAGTCCGACGGTGCGCCAGGACTGCGTCTCGCGGCGGATCACCGCCAGCGTCGAGATGCACTGCGGGGCGTACACGTACCAGGCCAGCAGCGACAGCGCGGTGGCCAGCGACCACTGCGCGGAGATGATCGGCAGCAGCTGCGCGGCGGAGTCGTCCGCGGTCGCGGACAGCGCATAGACCGTCGCCAGCGCGCTGACCGCGACTTCGCGTGCTGCGAGGCCGGGCACCAGCGCGATGCAGATCTGCCAGTTGAAACCGATCGGCGCGAACACGACGTGCAGGGCCTGGCCGATGCGGCCGGCGAAGCTGTACTCGATCGCTGCGCCGGTGGCGTCCGGCGGCGGCGCCGGATAGCTCGACAGCAGCCACAGCAGCACCGTCACCGACAGGATGATGGTGCCGACGCGGCGCAGGAAGACCAGCGCGCGTTCCCACAGGCCGATGGCGATGTCGAAGGGATGCGGCACGCGATAGCCCGGCAGCTCCAGCAGCAGCGCGTGCTCGGCCTCGTCCTTGCGTCGGCTCTTTATCACGCGCGCGACCAGCAGCGCCGAGGCGATGCCGGCGACATACAGGCCGAACAGCACCAGGCCCTGCAGGTTGAACCAGCCGGCGACGCTGCGCTGCGGAATGAACGCGCCGATCAGCAGCGCGTAGACCGGCAGGCGCGCCGAGCAGGTCATCAGCGGCGCGACCAGGATCGTCGCCAGGCGGTCGCGCGGGTCCTGGATCGTGCGCGTAGCCATGATGCCGGGCACGGCGCAGGCGAAGCTCGACAGCAGCGGGATGAACGAGCGCCCGGTCAGCCCGGCGCCGACCATCAGGCGGTCGAGCAGGAAGGCGGCGCGCGGCAGATAGCCGGATTCCTCGAGGACGAGAATGAACAGGAACAGGATCAGGATCTGCGGCAGGAACACGACGACGCTGCCGACGCCGGCGACGATGCCGTCGATCAGCAGGCTCTTGAGCGCACCATCCGGCAACACGGCGGCGAGCTGCACGCCGAGCCAGGAGATCGCACCGTCGATGCCGTCCTGCAGCGGCGTCGCCCAGGAGAACACCGCCTGGAACATCACGAACAGCAGTACGACCAGAAACGCCAGCCCCAGGCTCGGGTGCAGCAGCCAGCGGTCGAGGGCGTCGTCGATGCGCGCGGTGCGGCTGGGGATGCTGACGCAGTCGGCGAGCAGGCGGCTGACCTGCGCGTGCAGGTCGGCGTCCGCGGCCGGTGCCGGAGGAACCTGCGGCAGTGCGGCGTCGAGCTGGCGCACCAGCGCCTCGGTGCCGCGGCGGCGTACCGCGACGGTCTCGACCACCGGCAGGCCCAGGCGCTGCTGCAGGCGCTCGCGGTCGATGCGGATGCCGCGCCTGGCGGCGGCATCGCTCATGTTCAGCGCCAGCACCATCGGCAGTCCTAGCTGCTGCAGTTCGAGGACGAAGCGCAGGTGCAGGCGCAGATTGGTCGCGTCGACGACGCAGAGCAGCAGGTCCGGGCGCGCCTCGCCGTCGAAGCGGCCCATGCACACGTCGCGCGTGACCGCCTCGTCGGGACTCGTCGCGGCGAGGCTGTAGGTGCCGGGCAGGTCGAGCACGCGGATGTGGCGGCCCGACGGCGCGACGAAGCGGCCTTCCTTGCGCTCGACGGTGACGCCGGCGTAATTGGCGACCTTCTGGCGGCTTCCGGTCAGGCGGTTGAACAGCGCGGTCTTGCCCGAGTTCGGGTTGCCGACCAGGGCGATATGCAGGGCGCTGTCCATCCGTTACGCAGCGGCCATATCGACGCGCACGCGCTGCGCCTCGGCGCGGCGCAGCGCGAAGCGCGTGAAGCCGATCTGCACCAGCAGCGGATCGCGCTGGAAGGGGCCGTGCGCGACGACGCGCACCGGCTCGCCTTCGACGAAGCCCAGATCGCGCAGGCGGTGGGCGATGCTGTCGCCGGCGCCGACGCCCTCGACCGTCCGCACGATCGCGGTGGCGTGGTAGGGGAGTTCGGTCAGGCGCATGGGGACAATCCGGCGGGCATGCGGATAAGAATGATTCTCATGATACATCGGATGGCCGCGCCTGTCTCGTCCGAACCGACGATCCGGCAGCAGCTCGTCCGTCGTCGCGTGCCGCCCGTCGATTGGCGTCATAATTGCTTCACTTGCATACAGTCAGCGGGTCCGGGGCGGACTCGCGCATTTCGGGGGAAGTGACCATGCGTCAGCATCTTGCCGCTGCGGCTCTGTCCGCGGCGTGTTCTCTGCCATTGACAGACGTTCTCGCGGCGACGCCGGCGACGGGAACGATCAGCGACAGCAGCCGCGAGCTGGCCTACAGCGCCGGGCCGTTCCCGGTGCGCAACGCCTCGGCCGGCGCGATCGTCACCGACGAGAAGTGCGTCGATCCGGCCTTGCCCTGCGATGTCTACACGCTGACGGTCGATCTGTCGGCCGCCTACTTGGCCGCGCATCCAGATGATGTCGTCGTGCTGCAGTGGCGCTGGGACAATCCCTTCGAGGACTACGACTTCCGCATTTTCGACGAGTCCGGCGCAGTGGTGACCACCGCCGGCACCGCCTCCGATCCGGAGAACGCGATCATCGGTGCGAAGAACGGCACCTACACGATCCGCGGCGTGCCGTTCACGGTATTCGGCGGCAGCTTCGAGGCGACGCTGCGGCTGGCGAGTCCGCAGCAGGCGCCGGTGCCGCCGGCCGCACCGGGATCTGCGCCGGAATACGTCGCCTGGGGCGCTCCGGACGACATTGACGGCAACACCGGCGAGCCGTCGATCGGCTTCAATCCGAAAACCAACCGCGTGATGTACCTGTCAGGCACGACCACGCTGCGTGCGACCTATCCGGAGCTGCTGGCCGAGCCGCTGCCGGAAGTCTGCGACCCGCTGTGGGAAGACGTGAGCTTCGTCTACACCGGTGTGATCACCTCCGACCCGATCCTGTTCACCGACCCGGCCACCGGCCGCACGCACGTCTCGCAGATGCACGTCCCGGTGCCGGTGCCGCCGACCGCGGTCGGTCTCAACAGCCTGTACGCCTACACCGACGACGACGGCGACACCTGGACGCCGGGACAGATCAGCCCGCCCGAAGGCGGCTACGATCACCAGACCGTCGGCGCCGGTCCATACCCCGCATCGCTCGCGGCGCTGCGCACGCCGCTCAACGGCGGCAGCGCGGTGTACTACTGCTCGCAGGCCGGCTTTACGGCGTTCTGCGCGCGCAGCGACACCGGCGGCCTGACCTTCCCGACCGGCTTTCCGATCTACAACGCGCAGACCGACGGCTTCGGCGGCATTCACGGTCACGTCAAGGTCGCGCCGGACGGCACGGTCTACGTGCCGGTCAAGGCTTGCGGCGACCAGCAGTGCGTCACCGTGTCCGACGACGGCGGCGTGACCTGGGAAGTGCGGCGCGTGCCGGATACGACACCGGGCCCGGCCGATCCGTCGCTGGGCATCGCCGGCGACGGCACGTTGTACTTTTGCAGCGTCGACGGCAACGGCCATCCCTACGTCAGCGTATCGCAGGACCAGGGCCGCAGCTGGACCAACCGCTACGACATCGGCGCTGCGCAGCGCATCGTCAACGCAGTGTTCCCGGAAGCCGTCGCCGGCGATCCGGATCGCGCAGCCTGCGGCTTCATCGGTACGACGCAGGGCGGCAACTTCCAGGCGCTGGATTTCCCTGGCGACTGGTTCGCGTTCGTCGCCACCACCTACGACGGCGGCCGCAGCTGGCACAGCGTGAATGCCACGCCCGATGCGCCGGTGCAGCGCCATTCCGGCATCTGGCTCGGCGGCGGCGGCGCCAAGCAGCGCAATCTGCTCGACTTCAACGAAATCACGATCGATGCGGCCGGCCACGCGCTGTACGGATTCGCCGACGGCTGTGTCAAGGACTGCGAGACCGGTGCTGCGAACACCTTCAGCGCGAAGGCGTCGATCGCGCGGCAGATCGGCGGCAAGCCGTTGCTCGCCGCGCACGATCCGGTGCTGCCGGCGCCGCCGCGGGCCGCGTGCCTGTCGGGGCAACGCGATCCGCTCGCGGCGCACCTGAGCTGGCGCGTGCCGGCGAGCATGGGTAGCGCAATCAGCGGCTACAAGGTCTACCGCGGCAGCAGCGATGCCGACGAGGTGCTGATCGGCGAAACCAGCAAGGCGCGCTACGACGATTTCGGCGCCGACCCGGCGGTGGCGCGCTACCGCTACCGCGTCGTTGCCGTCAACGCGCAGGGCGCGGGCGTGCACAGCAATCCGGTCGAGCTGCCGGTCATCGCGCTCGCCGAGGAAAGCTCCTGCGGCATCCCCGGCATCACGCTGTACACGGACAGCGCCAGCGACAGCACGTCGAGCGGCGTGCCCGGACACGAGCTGCAGTTCGCGGCGCTGTCCGAACCCCGCGAGATGCCGGGCAAGCTGGTGCTGACGATGAAGGTCGATTCGCTGTCGCCGCAGCCGCCGCCGGGCACGCGCTGGGCCACCTACTACGACGCGCCGGACGGCTCCGGCGTGCGCTATGTCGCGATGGTCACGACGGACGGCCCGCCGCGCTTCGAGTATGGTCGCAAGGGTTCGATCGAGGACACCGTCGGCACCTACCTGCCGGACGGCACGCCGGACGAAACCTCGAGCTGGAGCCCGGACGGCACGATCGTGATCGTGCTCGACAAGGCCACGCTCGGCTTCGTCGACGGCAGCACGCTGACCGGCCTGTCGACCGTCGTGCGGACGAGTTCCGCGGCCGACGGCGCCGGCCTGACTGTCGACAGCAGCTCCAGCGCGGAATACCGGCTGCGCGGCACCGCGATCTGCGACGATTCCGGGACTCCGGCGCCGCCGCCCAACCAGCCGCCGCTGGGCGGCGGCGCGCAGCCGGATGCCGGCCGTTTCGGCGGCGCGCTCGGCTGGGCCCTGCTGATGCCACTGCTGCTCGGCGGCGCACTGCGGCGGCGCGCCGGCAGCGCCTGAACCGCGCCTCGTCGGCAGCAGCCGCGCTCTCAAGAAACAGAATCGCAGTCCCTCGTCCCGTTCGGGTCGAGTAGCGGTGCGAAGCGCCGCGTATCGAGACCGGCCGGCGCTGGGGCCTCGATACACCGCACGCTGTGCGTGCGGCACTCGGCCCGAACGGGCTCAAGTTTCTTCGCGAACGCCGGGTGCGCGCATGCGCAGGCCCGTATTGCTCAGAAGCGCGCCAACAGCGTGCTGGTCAGTGCGCGTCCGCGGTCGGAGCGGATGCCGGCGAAATTGCCGGGCGCCAGCGGCTGGTCGAGGATTTGCTCGAAGATCGTGATCTGCGTGAGGTTGCGCGCGGCGACGTTGAGCAGCCAGCGGCGGCTCGGCGCGCCGACGGTCAGGCGCGCGTTGATTTCGTTGGTCGCCGGCTGGTAGGTGCGCGGGTCCAGGTCGATATCCAGATAGCGGTCCGAGCGGTACAGCCAGTCGATCGCGAAGGCCGCGGTCGCGCGGCCGCCGGCGATCGGCAGGGTGTACGACGGCACCAGCGCAGCGGTCGTGCGCGGCGCGTAGGCGAGCCGGCGGCCGCTCAGGTCCTGCGACTCGCTTTCCGCATCGGCCGGTGCGGGTGCGTCCGGATAGTGCGTGTAGCGCGCGTCGGCATAGCCCAGCGAAGCGTACAGCGCCAGGCCCGGCAGCGCGGTCAGCCAGTTGACGTCCAGTTCCGCGCCCTGCGAGCGCGCCGCGCCGGCGTTGAGGATCTGGAAGCTCGCGCCGCGGAACGTGGACAGCTGCAGGCGCTCGAAGTCGGTGCTGAACAGCGCCGCCGACAGGCGCATGCTGCCGTCGAGCAGGCGCGTCTTCGCGCCCAGTTCCCAGCTCGATGCGCGCTCGGCGTCGAACTCGAGGTTGGAGTCGTTCAGCGGCAGTGCGTTGAAGCCGCCGCTCTTGTAGCCGCGCGACCAGCTGGCATAGACGCTGGACGTGCGCGCCGGTGACCACTTCACGCCGAGCTTGGGCGAGACCTCGTTCTCGTTGCGTTCGCGGTGCGAGTGGTGGTTGTTCTGGTCGGCGACCGCGCGGATCACCAGACTGTCGGACTCGCTGGAGAAATCGCCTTCCTTGTATTCGCGGCCCAGGTGCAGGCCGCCGATCAGCGACCAGTGCGGTGTGGCGTGCTGCTCGATCTGGCCGAACAGGCCGTAGCTGTGGCCGTTCTGGTCGAGGCTGACGAAGGCGTTCTGGCGTCCGCCCGGCAGGTTGCCGAGGGCCGGGTCGAGCAGCGCCAGAATCTCGCCGAGCGGACGGCCGAGCGTGCCGGCGATGCCGCCGACCGGACCGCCCGGCACGCCCTGTCTTTCGAGCTGCGCGGCATAGACCGCGCTGAAGTACGCGAACGCGGCGCCCAGGTCTTCTAGCTCGAACAGGTCGTTGGCGCGCAGGCGCGATTCAAAGACGTGGATGCCGCCGACGAAGTCGACTCCATCGCCCCAGCCCAGCAGCGAGCCGTGGTGTCCGGCCACGCGGATCTCCTGGCTGCGCTGCATGTACGGGCTCGACCCGATCAGGCTGTCGCGGATCACCGGCGCGCCGGAGAAATCGGCGTCGAGATCGCGCGCCAGCTGGCGATGCTCGGCCCAGGCGCTGATCGCGGTCAGTTCGAGCGCGTCGATGCCGGCCAGTGCGGCCAGATCGGCGCGGATCGTCAGGTTGAGGCCGTCGAGCTGCGCCTCGCCGCGCGCCGGCACGTTGGCCGAGTTGCGGAAATCGCGCCCGGCCTCGACGTCGGGGTCGTAACTGCGGATCACCGCGAGCATCGCGTCCGAGACTTCGACGAGCTGGAACAGGTTGTAGTTCATGCCCTGCGCGGAGTTGAACGCGCCCAGTTCGGCCGACCAGTCCGCGGACGGGGCGTAGCGCAGGCGCAGGCGCGCGCTCTTCTCGCGGGTATTGAGTTCGCGCCGTGCCAGCGCGGTGTTGTACAGCTCGCCGTCCGCTGCGCTGTAGGCGCCGGCCAGACGCAGCGACCAGCCTTCGCCAAGTGCGAGGTTGAGCGTCGGCCGCACCGCGTAACGGTCGTCGCCCCGGAACAGTTCGGCGCCGGCGCTGCTGTCCGGTTCCGGATCTGCGGTCTCCAGATTGAACACGCCGGCCGTGCTGTTCTTGCCGAACAGCGCGCCCTGCGGCCCGCGCAGCACTTCCATGCGCTCGATGTCGAAGAAGAACGCCGACAGGAACACCGAGCGGCCGTAGTAGACGCCGTCGATCATCGTTGCCACGGAGGGCTCGAATGCGGTGTTGGTCGACAGCGTGCCGAAGCCGCGCACGTAGAACTCGCCGCCGATCGGGTCGAGCGCGATGACGACGTTGCCGACATAGGACTGCAGGTCCTTGAATCCGATCGCGCCGGATTGCTCGGCCAGTTCACCATCGAGGGCGCTCACCGAGCCGGCGACCTGTTCGATGGCCTGCTCGGTCTTCTGCGCGGTGACGACGACGTCGGGCAGGCTGACGGCGCTGGCCATCGTTTCCGCGCGCAGCGGCAGCGGCAGCAGGCCGGCGACGATGACCCAAAAGCGACGCAGCTTCATCCCGATTCCCCTGTCCTGGACGCTTGGTTGCAGCGGCGCAGCAGATCCTCATTCTGCGCCGCGGCCTGTTCGAGCAGCGCCGCGACACCCTGCCGGCCGACCACGCTGTCGTACTGGCTGCGCCGCAGCGCCACGTCGCTGACGCCGTCGGCGAAGACGTTGACGATGCGCCACGAATCGCCGGACGGGGTCAACACATAGTCGAAGCTCACCGGCTCCGCGTCCGCGGCGAGCAGCCGTGCGCTGACCCGACGCTGCCCGTCGGCTGCCGTTTCGACGGCGGTTTCGCCGGTGGTCTCGAAGCGCTCACCGGCATGGCGTGCGAAATGCTGCGCGTAGTTCAGGCCGATGTTGCGCCGGAGCAGCTCGACGAACGTCGCCTGCTGGCGCCGGTCCAGCGACGCCCAGTGCCGGCGCAGGACCAGACGCGCGAGACCGGCGACGTCGAAGCTGTCGCCGACCGCCGCATCCAGCAGCTGCAGTCGCTGCGCGCAGCTCATCTGCACGCCGCCGCGCATCGATTCGAGCAGCGCGGCGTGCAGCCGCTCGACGCTCGCGCTGGCCGGTTCGGCGGCGGCAGGCATCATGAACAGCAGCAGGCACAGGCAGATCGGCAGGCGCATGCGGGTATGACGGCAGCACGACACGGCAGGGGCACGTCCGGTCCGGAAACGGATCACGGGCGCGGCTTGAGCAGCGCCGGCAGGACCAGGAAGCTGCAGGCGAGCATGATCGACAGACCGAGCGTCAGCATCAAGCCCAAGCTCGCCATGCCGCGGTGCGGCGAAAACGCCAGCGAGGCGAAGCTCGACAGCGTGGTCAGTACCGCGACCAGTACCGCGCGCCCGGTGCTGCCGGCGAGCGGGCTGCCGCCAGCGTGGCGGGCGCGCCAGATCAGGTGCACGCCGTTGTCGAGGCCCGCACCCAGCAGCAGCGGCAGCGCGATGATGTTGGCGAAGTTCAGCGGCAGGTCGATCGCCGCACACAGGCCGGCGGTGAGCAGCGCACCCAGCGCCAGCGGCGCCGCCGCGCGCAGGCTGTCGGCGAAACTGCGCAGCAGCAGCGGCAGCAGCACGGCGATCGCCACGGCTGCGGCGATGAACGCCTGCGCGAACGCGCGCTGCACCGTGCGCGCGCCGGCGACGTATTCGAGCGGGGCACCGCTGGCGTCGGGCGCCGCGGCGGCGACGGTGTCGGCGAAGCGGCGCAGCGCCTCGTCGTCGTCGAGGTTCTGCGCCGGCACCAGCTCGATGCGGTAGCGGCCGTCGGCGCTGCGCCACTGCGCGCGCAGATCGGCAGGCAGGGCATCGGCCGTCACTGGCTGCGCCTGCAGCGACGCGTGCAGGCGCGCAAGCAGACCCGGCAGTCCGCCGAGCAGTTGGTCGCGCAGCACGTTCGCGTCGCCGGGTGCGGCGAGCCAGCGGTCGATCGCCTCGCCCAGGCGCTGCCAGGCCGGTGGCGGGGCATCCATTGCCCCGATGCGCTCGGCCAGTGCCTGCAGCGCCGCGCGGTCGCGCGATACGTCGGCGGCGCCCAGCTTCAGCGCCGCCGGCAGGGCGGCGCCGGCGGACAGCGCTAGGTCCGCGATCACCTCCAGCTTGGCGTCCTGGTCCTGCGGCAGCAGGCTGCCCAGCCAGCGCGCTTCGCGCACGACCGGCAGCTGTCCCAGGCGCTCGGCCTGTTCCTGAGTGGCAGCGGCGTCGGCGGCGAGCACGACGGCCGTCAGCGGCGTGTCGGCGCCGTGCACCAGCTCTTCGTAGATCCGCTGCGAATCGGTGTCGGGCGGGCGCAGGTGCATCGGGTTGTAGTCGAAGCGCAGCAGCGGCAGTGCCAGCGCGGCTGCCGCGGCACAGGCCGCGGCGGCGGCGAGCACGGCGGCTCGGCGTCGATGCGGCCAGTCGAGCAGCACAGCCGGCATCTGCAGGGCATCGGCCTGCATCGGACCGGCGCAGCGCAGCAGCGCCGGCAGCAAGGTGAGACTGGTCAGCAATCCGATGAGGATGCCGGTGCCGGAAATCAGGCCCAGTTCCGACACGCCCCGGAACGCGGTCGGCACGAAGGCGTAAAAGCCGGCGGCGGTGGTCAGCGCGCACAGCAGCAGCGCGCCGCCGACGTCGCGTCCGGCCGCGGCGGCAGCGTCGCGCGCGTCGGCGCCGGAGAGGCGCAGTTCGCGCCAGCGCAGCAGCAGGTGCACGGAAAAGTCGATCGCCAGGCCGATGTAGAGGGCGGCGAACGCGATCGAGATCAGGTTCAGGCGGCCGACCGCGAGTGCCGCCGCTGCCGCCGTCAGCATCAGGCCGCAGACCAGCGCGGCGAGGGCGATGGCGGCCAGGCGCCACGAGTGCAGGCCGACCCGCAGCAGCAGGGTGACCAAAGCCAGCGACAGCGCGGCGGACAGGAGCGCGCCGTCCGCGGCCGCCGACAGCTCGTCGTCCCACTCGGTGATTTCGCCGGTCAGCCGCACCTTCGGCCACTGCGCGCCGAGCTGCGCAACCGCCGCGCGCACGGCACGCAAGGCCTCGTCCTCGGACGAGCGATCGCGCGGAAGAAAGGAGATGAATTGGCGGCGGGGCGACTCCGCCGTGCCCATCGCGAGCTGGGTCCATTCCAGCGCCGTTTGCCGCTCGCCGGCGGCCGACGCCACGCTGCGGGCCATCGCATCGACAAAGCGCTCGACGCGTTCCGGCGGCAGCGCGTCGGCGTGGTCGAGCAGCGCCAGCAGCGTGCGGCACAGACCGGCGACGGTCGGGTCACGTGCGATGCGGCCGAGCAGCGGCTGCGCGGCGTCCAGATCGGCCGCGAGCGCTTCGAGCTGCGGCAGGTCCAGGTACAGCAGGCCGTGGCGCTCGAAGAACGAATCGAGTTGCGGCGCGACGATCGCGCGCAGCGGCGCATCGGCAAGCCAGCCGTGCAGTTCCGCGAGCAGCCGCCGCGCGTCCTCCGTGTCCGCGTCGAAGACCGCGACAATCTGCCGGTGCAGGTCGGGAAACGCGCGTTCGTGTTCCAGCGCCGCGCGCCGCCACGGCAGCTCGTCGGCCATCAGCGCGGCCGGATCGGCATCGACGCGCAGATGCGTGGCGATCGCCGCGACGGCAAGCGTCAGCAGCAGCGCGTAGGCGGCCAGTACCGTTCCTGCGCCGTCGAAGGACGCGCGCACCAGCGCGGCAGTCGCCGTGGCCCAGCGGTCGACGGGCGCGGTCGCGGGTCTGCGCGCGGATGCCTGCATGCGCGCAGTGTACGGGCAGTGCGCTTACATGCGCCGGAAAGCCAGTCCTTCCTTGCCGGCATCGACGGTGATGCGATCGCCGGCGCCGAACTGGCCGTCGAGAATCGCCCGTGCCAGCGGATTTTCAACCAGCGCCTGAATTGCGCGCTTGAGCGGCCGCGCGCCGTAGACCGGATCGAAACCGGCCTCGGCGAGCCTGTCGAGCGCGGCGTCACTGAAGTCCAGCGCGATGCTGCGCTCGGCCAGGCGCTTGACCACGTTCTGCGTCTGGATGCGCGCGATGCTGCGGATCTGCGCGGCGCCCAGCGGATGGAAGACCACCGCCTCGTCGATGCGGTTGATGAATTCCGGGCGGAAGTGCTGCGAGACGACGCCCATCACCGCCTCCTTGATCGCGGCGTAGTCCTGACCCGCGTCGCGGCTCATCATTTCCTGAATAAGCTGTGAGCCCAGATTCGAGGTCATCACCACGACCGCGTTGCGGAAGTCGACCGTGCGGCCCTGGCCGTCGGTCAGGCGGCCGTCGTCGAGCACCTGCAGCAGCACGTTGAACACTTCCGGGTGTGCCTTCTCGACTTCATCGAGCAGGATCACCGAGTAGGGCCGGCGGCGCACGGCCTCGGTCAGGTAGCCGCCCTCGTCGTAGCCGACATAGCCCGGCGGCGCGCCGATCAGGCGCGACACGCTGTGCCGCTCCATGAACTCGGACATGTCGATGCGCACCATCGCTTCCTCGGTGTCGAACAGGAAGCTGGCGAGCGCCTTGCACAGCTCGGTCTTGCCGACGCCGGTCGGCCCGAGGAACAGGAAGGAACCGATCGGGCGGTTCGGGTCGGACAGGCCGGCGCGCGAGCGGCGGATCGCGTTGGACACTGCGGTGATCGCCTCGTCCTGCGAGACGACGCGCTGGTGCAGCGCGTCTTCCATGCGCAGCAGCTTCTCGCGTTCGCCTTCCATCAGCTTGGAAACGGGGATGCCGGTCCAGCGCGAGACGACTTCCGCGATCTCGTCCTCGGTCACGCTGTTGCGCAGCAGCTCGAACTTCTTGGGCGCGCCCTCGCTCACCGTCGAAGCCTGCGCGAGCCGGCGCTCCAGTTCGGGGATGCGGCCATAGCGGATCTCGGAGGCGCGGGCGTGGTCGCCGGCGCGCAGCGCGATCTCGAAGTCCTGCTTCGCGCGCTCCAGTTCCTCCTTGACCCCGGCAGAGCCGGCGACGCTGGCCTTCTCGGCCTTCCATTTTTCCTCGAGGTCGGCGTACTCGCGCTCCAGCGACTCGATGGTCTTTTCGAGTTCGGCGAGCGAGCGCTTCGCGCCCTCGTCGTCCTCCTTCTTCAGCGCTTCGCGCTCGATCTTGAGCTGGATCAGGCGGCGGTGCAGGCGATCGAGCGCCTCGGGCTTGGAGTCGATCTCGATGCGGATGCGCGACGCGGCCTCGTCCACCAGGTCGATGGCCTTGTCGGGCAGGTTGCGGTCGGTGATGTAGCGCTGCGACAGTTTGGCCGCCGAGATCAGCGCGCCGTCGGTGATATCGACGCCGTGGTGCACCTCGTAGCGTTCCTTGAGGCCACGCAGGATCGCGATGGTGTCCTCGACGCTGGGTTCGCCGACAAAGACCTTCTGGAAGCGCCGTTCCAGCGCGGCGTCCTTCTCGATGTACTTGCGGTATTCGTCCAGCGTCGTCGCGCCGATGCAGTGCAGCTCGCCGCGCGCCAGCGCCGGCTTGAGCATATTGCCGGCGTCCATCGCGCCCTCGGCCTTGCCTGCACCCACGAGCGTGTGGATCTCGTCGATGAACAGAATGATGTTGCCCTCCTGCTTGGCCAGATCCGTGAGCACGGCCTTGAGGCGTTCCTCGAACTCGCCGCGGAACTTGGCGCCGGCGATCAGTGCGCCGAGATCCAGCGTCAGCAGGCGCTTGTTCTTCAGCGACTCCGGCACTTCGCCGTTGACGATGCGCTGTGCCAGGCCTTCGACGATCGCGGTCTTGCCGACGCCGGGTTCGCCGATCAGCGCGGGGTTGTTCTTCGTGCGGCGCGACAGCACCTGGATGACACGGCGGATCTCCTCGTCGCGGCCGATCACCGGGTCGATCTTGCCAGCCGATGCGCGCGCGGTCAGGTCGATCGTGTACTTCTCCAGTGCCTGACGCTGGTCCTCGGCGTTCTGGCTGTCCACCTTCTGTCCGCCGCGGATCGCGTCGATGGCTTTTTCGAGCAGTTCCTTGCGCGCCCCCGCCGCACGCAGCGCCTCGCCGACGGCATCCTTGTCGTCCACCGCGGCGAGCACGAACAGCTCGGTGGAGATGTACTGGTCCTTGCGCTTCTGCGCCAGCTTGTCGGTGAGATTGAGCAGGCGTGAGAGTTCGGCGGAGACGTTGACCTCGCCGGTGGCCTGGCCCAGCCGCGGCAGCGAGTCGAGGGCCTGCGCCAGCTTGCTGCGCAGCAGATCGACGTTGACCGAGGCGTTCTGCAGCAGCGGCAGCGTCGAGCCGCCGTCCTGGTCGAGCAGCGCGCTCATCAGGTGCGCCGGCGCGATGGCCGGGTTGTCGCGGCCGACGGCCAGCGACTGTGCGTCGGCCAGCGCCTGCTGGAAGCGGCTCGTGAGCTTGTCCATCCGCATGGGTGCGATCCGGTTGGGGTGATGGCCTCTCAAGATGCGGACCGGCGCGCCCGTTTCAAGTCGGGCCGGACGGGCGCCGTTCGTCCGCATTTGTGCTACGCTCATCGCCCAACAAGTACAAGTGCGCAAAGACGGCCCGGAGCCGGACGTGACCCGCCAGAGGTCGAGCGCCGAGGAAGAACCGCAATTCGGGGCCGGAATGCCCCAGGGAGAGCAGGCTCGTACGGCTGAGGGATCCTTTGCGGTGATCGAGATGTGGTTGTCGGGTGGGACGACTGTGGTGCCGGGTGCGACGGCCAAGGCCGGCCGCGCCGCGTTCGTGATCCAGGGATTGCTCTATGCGGCGGTGGTGGTGGCCATCCTGCAGCTGACGATGCGCGCCTACGGCGTGCCGAACGCCGCCCCGTACCCGTTGCTGACCCTGCTCGCCGGGGTTTTCGCGTTCGGCTTGCTCGGGCGCATCGACCTGCTCGCGGCCTGGCGGGTCGGCAAGCCGGGTTCGGAAGGCACGCAGCTGCTGTACCGGTGGATGAGTCTGGTCGGCCTGCTGCTGTTCGTCGCCTACGTCGCCAAGTTCTCCGAAATCATCTCGCGTGTCGTCCTGCTGGCCTGGGCGGTGATGACCCCGGCCGCGTTGATCGTGCTCAATATCGTCGCGCGCGGCTTCGCCCGCCGCTATGTCCCACATACGGTCGTGCGCCGCAGCGCCGTCGTTCTCAACATCAGCGGTTCGGTGCGACCGCTGATCGACGTGTTGCGTGCCTCCGAGCGTTACGAGCTGCATGGCTATTTCGACGAACGGGGCACCGTGCGCGACGGGCAGCATCCGGCCGGGGCGCAGAGGCTCGGTGCGGTGTCGGCGATCAAGGGCTATGTCGCGCAGCATGGCATCGAGGTGGTGTTCATCATGCTGCCGCGCAGCGGTGCCGAGCGCGTCATCGAGATCATGGATGAACTCGGCGACACCACGGCGTCGGTGTACGTGGTGCCCGATCTTGCGCTCGACGAATTCGTCGGCAGCGAGCTGTCGCTGGTCGAGGGCGTGCCGATGCTGCGTATCGCCGAAACGCCCCTGTTCGGCGTCCACGGGCTCTACAAGCATGTCTTCGATTTCATCAGTGCGCTGATCGGTCTGATCCTGCTGTCGCCGATGCTGGCGGCGATCGCCGTCGCGGTACGGCTCGATTCGCCGGGCCCCATCCTGTACCGGCAGAAGCGTTACGGGCTCAACGGGCAGGCGTTCGATGTCTTCAAGTTCCGCACGATGCGGATCAACGATCCAGAGGACCGCATCGTGCAGGTGTCGCGCGACGATCCGCGTGTCACCCGTGTCGGCCGGATCCTGCGCCGGACCTCGCTGGACGAGCTGCCACAGCTGGTCAATGTCCTGCGCGGCGACATGAGCCTGGTCGGTCCGCGACCACACGCGGTGCAGCACAACGAGTTCTACCGCAAGGCCATCCGCCATTACATGCTGCGGCACAAAGTCAAACCGGGCCTGACCGGATGGGCGCAGATCAATGGCCTGCGCGGGCCTTCGGCGGAGCTGGCGACCATGGAGGCGCGCGTGAAGTACGACCTCTACTACATCCGCCACTGGTCGCCGGCCTTCGATCTGCAGATCCTGTTCCGCACGCTGGTCATGGTGCTGCGCGACCGCAACGCGTTTTGAGCGCAGCGCTTGCCGGCAGTGAGCGTCGGCGATATCGTCGGTCACCTGTCATCTGGAAATGGTTGACTGTGCGCCCCGGCCAGTGACGGCTGTGCTGCAGCGTGCGGACTCCCGATACGGGATGGAGAACATTCCGGCCATACTCAAGCTCGATGCCGGTGGCATGCCGGTATCCTGGATCCCGTGGCAAACCGCGGTGGTCCTGTATGCCCGCGACCGCGTGCGCTGGGAAGCCGGTGCGCAACGCTTCCTGATCCGTGGCGGGGTCAACGCCCGCAGCGGCCGGCGGTCGACGCTGGAGATCGGTTCGATCATCGCGGTCGCCGACCGCTCGCGCAGGCATCGGCGCGGTGTCCCGCTGCTCACCAACCGGACGCTGTTCCAGCGCGACCGCCACCTGTGCCTGTACTGCGGCCACCAGTATCCAGCGGCGCAGCTGACCCGCGATCACGTCGTTCCGGCGTCGCGCGGCGGACACAATGGCTGGGAGAACTGCGTCACCGCCTGCCGCGACTGCAACCAGCGCAAGGACGACCGCACCCCCGAGGAGGCGCGCATGAAGCTGCTCGCGGTGCCCTACACGCCCAACCTGGCCGAGTATCTGATCCTGTCGAACCGCCGCATCCTCGCGGATCAGATGGAGTTTTTGCTGGCACACGCACCCAAGCACGCGCGTTGCCTGTGAGCCGCTGCCGACGATCGGGCGGGTTGCGCCGCGCGGCGCATGGGGGCCATTTCGCTAGTGAACTTTTGTCAGAATTGACGTAAGGTTGCCAAAAGTGACACAAGGTTCAATAAAGCCCGGTCGGGTCGCGCGCCGATCGGTCGCAGTCTCCGGCGGGTCCTTCGGGTGACGGGGTTGGGGCGAGAGCGATGATGAGTGCACAGGCACAGATGAGGGCCGGTCAGGGTGCATCCGCGCAGGCGGAGGGCAAGGCTGCGTCCAAGGCCAACCCGATCGTTTCCGCACTGCATCAGATGGCCGTCTCGGTGCTCAGCGAGCAGCTGCGCGAAATGTTCGAGAAGGCCGACGACATCCTGTTCGATTCGGCCGAGAAGGCGCGTGCCAGCGACGAGCAGCGCCTGTATCTGGACACGATGCGCATCGTGCGCGTGCAGCGCAACAAGATCGTCCAGGCCTTCCAGGAGGCACTGCAGGCGGCGCTGGCCGGCATCGGCGAGGACGAGGCCGAAAATGCCGCGGGACGGCTCGACGACATGTCGCAGTGGTCGCTCGAGGACGGCGACGTGCTCGAGGAGCGCATCGCGGTCAACAACATGCAGGCCAAGGCTTCATCGCTGTATGCGCACGAGCTGGTCGAGTTGCAGCGCCGCATCGCGCGGCTCGCGGAGATGACGGGCGCGGGCCTGTCCCCGGAGTCGATGTCGCCACAGCGCATCATCCATGCGTTCCAGAACTCGATGCGCGATCTGCCGGTCGATTTCCCGATCAAGCTGGTGATCTACAAGCTGTTCGACCGCGTGGTCGTCGGCCGTCTGTCCGAGGTGTTCGTCGGCGCCAACCAGCTGCTCGCCGTGCATGGCATCGAACCGAGCCTGGATGCGCCGACGCCGGCGCGTCCCGAATCGCGGCGCGCGCCGCGTGGCCTGCCGCAGGACAGCGGTGTGCCCTCCTGGGCCGGCAAGCTGGACCGGGCGACGATGGGCGCCTTCGGCGCACCGGCGACCGGCGGCGCAGGGATGTCGGCGATGGGCGCGGGTGCGGTGCCGGGCGGACTCGCGGCGCGTCAGGCGGGTCATCTGGCGCCGGTCGGCGGCGCGGGCACCTACACCGACTCGATGCTGGCGCAGGATGTCGCGCAGATCCTCGGCAGTTACGAACACGGACGCCGCCCGCAGGCACCCGCGTGGCTGCCGCCGGAGAACGTGGCGCTGGTTGCGCGCATGTTCGACGCGTACTACCGCGACCCGCGGCTGCCGGACAATCTCAAGCCGGTGCTCGCGCGCCTGCAGCTGCCGATGCTGAAGGCGGCCGTGGCCGATCCGCGTTTCTTCCACGATCCGAACCACGCCGCACGCCGCACGCTCAACGACTTGTTCGAGATGCTGCTGCAGTTCGGCTCGGCCGAGGCGGCGCCGTCGCCGCAGATGGTCGGCGAGCTGCAGGGACTGATTGATGCGATGGTGCAGGCGTTCAACCTCGATCCGGCCACACTGCGCGAGTCCGCGCGGCCGGAGGGGGTGGACGAGCGCACCGCGGAAGCCTTCCTGCGCGAGCAGGAAGAGATGCAGCAGAAGAAGAACCGCGCACGGGTCGAGCGCGTGCGGCGCATCGTCGCGCACGAGATCCGGCGGCGCATCGGCGAACGGCCGCTGCCCTCGGGCGTGCTCCGTCTGATGCTGTCCGGCTTTGGTCCCTTGCTGTGTCTCGATTACATCCGCAGCGGCGTCAACGGTGCGTCCTGGACCGAGACGATGCGCCTGGTCGATCGCGTGCTCGACAGCCTGCGGCCGGACGCGGGGCGGCACGCCGAGGAGCGCGCGGCCGAGGAGGCCGAGCTCGTCGCCGCGATCTCGCGCCGGCTGGCGGCGATCGGGTTCTCGGAGGAGCGGCTCAAGGAGGTGCTGTCGGGTCTGCTGCAGGCTTACCTGGAGCTCGTCGAGGCCGGCGCCGGCCGCACCGGCGCGCCGGCCGCGGACACGGTGGACGAAGCCGCCACGGCGGCGGCCCCGCTGCCGCCGGAAAAGGAACTGCAAGGTCTGCTGTCGATCCTGCTGGTGCCGGGCAGCTGGTTCACGTTGTGGGAGCCGGTGGCCCAGACCAAGCATTGGGTACGCGTGAAGGGTTACTACCCGGTGCAGAACACCGTGATGTTCGGGCATTACATGGAGGAGCGCTTCCTGCAGCTGCGTGCCACCGCGCTCGCCACCGCACTGGTCGATGGCTCGGCGGCGCCCATCGATCCGTCGCCCGAGTTGCAGAGCGCGATCGCCCGGATTGGCGAGCTGTCGTTCGAGCGCGTGGTCGATCCGGTGGTCTGGACGACCGTCGAAGGCCGTCCGGGTCAGTGAGCGTCCGCAGCGTCCCAGGGCGCTGCGGCCGGCAGCGGGGTCACGGCATCGTGTCCTGATCCGCCTCGCGGGTCTCACAGCTCGGCCAGATCGAGGTCGTCATCGACGAGGCGGCGCAGCGCGCGCTCTTCCTTGTACTTCTCCACGTCGCGCCAGTCGCGGGATTTCTCGTGGACCGCGGCCGGCGTCTCGTCAACCCCTACGACCTCATCCTCGCCGGCCTCGGCGTCGTCGGTGAACTCATCGAACGTCTTCGGTGTCTCGGCCTGTGTCTGCGGCTTCTTGGGTTTGCGCGGCATTCAGCTGGATTCCTCGAAGTGGCCCGTCCGGGCAGCCCTCATTTGCGCGCGTTTTTATCAGGCTTTTTTCGTGTCGGGAAGTCCCTCCGGCGAAGGTCCTCGAATGGCGCGCATCCCGCGCCCGCGGCGCGCCAGCGCGAACAGCAGCAGAACCGCACTCAGCCTCGGATCCACGCCGCCGCCACCCGAGCCGCCGCCACTCTCCAGGCGGGCTTCGAGCGTGTACGGCAGTGAATCCGCCAGCGCGTAGTTGAGCACCGTCACGTAGTAGGTGCCGGCACGCGGGTTGTCGATGGTGACCGTCTCGTTGCCGTCTTCGCCGCCACCGACCTTGTCGGCGTCGGTGAAGAAGGTGGGATCGTCCTCGGGCGGTGCGCCGAGATCGATGTCGTACTGCGCCGGCCTGCCGTACTTCACCAGCACGTCGATGTCCTGGGCGGCCGAACTGCGGATCACCAGCTTCGCATTGCGCGGCAGCGGTGCGGCCAGGTCGAGATGGTAGGTGTGGAACTCGTCGTGCAGGCCCTTGGACAGGGTTTCGTTCACGGGCGTGCCCAGGCTCAGCTCGGCGAGCTCCAGGCGGAACGGGCGCTGCGCCTGGTAGGCGCCGCCGTTGGCGCGCAGCCGGACCGCGAACGGCAGATCCTGATAGGGGCTGGCCACGGAGTTCGTCACCCGCACCGAGAAGCGGACCTTGGCCGATCCGTCCTGCGCCAGCGTGCCCAGGGGCTGCGCGGCGCTCAGCACCTCGATGCCACCCGGTGCGATCAGTTCGGCGCTCGCATCCGCAGCGGCCAGCCAAAGGTTGGCGACTTCGATCTCGATGTCGAGGGTCTCGCCCGGATCGAGCCGCTGATTGCCGTCGTCGATCAATTTCACCGAGCGCAGGATCAGCGCCGGCCGCGGGGCGAGCTCGAGGCTGTTGGCGGCATCGACACGGCCGCCGGCGGTCAGTTCGGCGACGTCGCCGCCATCGACCCCCGCTTCCGCGCCCTCGATCAGGCGCGCGCGGATCTCGCGGTAGTCCGCGTCCGGGTGCACGGACTTGATCAGTGCCGCGATGCCGGCCACGTGCGGCGCCGAGAACGACGTGCCGTTGACGCCGCAGGGGCCGGTGCCGCAGCTGTCGCCGGTGACGTAGCCGCCGCCGAGGCTCGTCGTGACGATCTGCAGGCCGGGGGCCGCGACATCGGTGCTCAGCGGTCCGAACTGGCTGAAGCTGGCGACGTTGTCCTGGCGATTGGTGGCAGCCACCGCGACGACATTGGACACGTCGTAGTTCGCCGGATAGGCGGCCACGGAATAGTCGAGATTGGAATTGAAGTTGCCGGCCGAGGTCACGAACAGGATGCCGGCGCTGGCGAGCGCCTCGATCTTGGATTTTTCAATCGCCGAGAAACTCGGACCGCCATAACTGGCATTGATGATCTGCGCGCCGTGGGTTCTGGCGTAGTCGTAGGCGTCGAGGATCGCGTCCTCGCTGAGTTCGACGGCGCCCTGGTTGATCCGCCCGATTTTCAGCGGCATCATCGATACGTTCCACGCGACGCCGGCGATGCCGGTGCCGTTGTTGCCAATGGCGCCGAGGCTGCCGGCGACCAGCGTGCCGTGATCGAGCAGGCCGTCGCGGTCGGGGCTCGGATCGTTGTCCTTGTCCACGAGGTCGCGACCGGCGATGAAGTTGGCCGCGAGGTCCGGATGCGTCAGGTCGAAGGCGTCGTCGATCACCGCGACCACGACGGAGCGGCTGCCGGTGCGCGGGAAGCTGCCGTCGCCGGCGGGGTCCCAGGCCGCAAGCAGGTTCATGTCCGCGCCGGGAATGCTCGCCAGTTCGTCGCGGCTGCTGCACGGCGAATTGTCACGGTCGCAGACGAAGTTACGCTGGCCGGTGCTGTACAGACCCCATTGCTGCGAGAACAACGGATCGTCGGGCAGCTCGATGCGGCGCTGGCGCAGATAGTTCGGTTCGACGTGCAGCACGCCGGGCCTTGCCGCGAGTACCGTTCGTGCACCCTCGATGTCGGTGAACGAAGGCAGGCGCAGCAGGTGCGTGCGGCCGTCGAGCAGCGTGCGCTCGACCTGCATGCCTGTGGCCGCATAACCCGACTTGGCCTGCACGGCGGTGATGTCCGAGTCGTACTGCACGAGGACTTCATCGGGACGGAACAGCCGCGGTTCGGTGTAGCGGGCGGCCTGCACGGCGGCGGCATGGAGGCCCACCAGCACACCGAGCAGACGGATCGACGAGGACATCCAGCGGTGTGGTTTGTGCATGTTTCAGGGCTCCTGGCCAGCACGATCGGACGGCGGACTGGTGTTTTGCCGCGCGATGAGTAGAATACCCGTCCTCGCGTGGGGCGGTAGCTCAGCTGGGAGAGCGTCGCGTTCGCAATGCGAAGGTCGGGAGTTCGATCCTCCTCCGCTCCACCAACGAGGTTTCAGGTATCCGCGGGCGCGGCGTCGAGCGCCGCATTCGCGGGCTCGCGCGGGCGGGAAGCCCGGGACTCCGATCCTGCTTCCGCGCCGCCGACGAGATCAGCCAGCACACGGGCGGCCACGGCCGCCTGTGTCGTTTCCGGCTCGCAGACAGTACGCTTCGAAACGACGAAGCCGATCGGGCGAGGGTTTCGGGAACCGGCGCAGGCAGCTGCGCATGGGTTCCCTCGCTCCAGCGGTCTGACGACGAGAGGTTGACCGACATGTCCAGCGTCACACGCGCCACCTTCGACGAGGTGATGGTGCCCAACTACAACCCGGCCGGCATCGTGCCGGTGCGCGGACAGGGTTCGCGCCTGTGGGACCAGCAGAACCGGGAGTACATCGACTTCGCCGCGGGCATCGCCGTCACCGGCCTCGGGCACGCGCACCCGAAGCTCATCGCGGCGCTGACGGAACAGGCCGGCAAGCTCTGGCATCTGTCGAACGTCATGACCAACGAGCCCGCGCTGCGCCTGGCACAGCGGCTGGTGTCGCTGACCTTCGCCGACAAGGTGTTCTTCTGCAACAGTGGCGCCGAGGCCAACGAGGCGGCGTTCAAGCTGGCGCGGCGCTACGGCAACACGCGCTTCGGGCCGCACAAGAACACGATCATTTCGTTCCACAACGCCTTCCACGGGCGCACGCTGTTCACCGTGAGCGTCGGTGGCCAGGCCAAGTACACGCAGGGCTTCGAGCCGCTGCCGGGTGGCATCCGTCATCTGCCGTACAACGACCTGGCCGCGCTCAAGGCGGCGATGAACGACACGGTCTGCGCAGTCGTGATGGAGCCGGTGCTGGGCGAGGGCGGTGTGCTGCCGGCCACCTTGGAGTTCGCGCGCGGCGTGCGCGCGCTCTGCGACGAGCATCAGGCCCTGCTGATCTACGACGAGGTGCAGACCGGCAACGGCCGCAGCGGCAGCCTGTATGCCTACGAGCAGTTCGGCGTGACGCCCGACATCCTGACGACGGCCAAGGGCCTGGGCGGCGGTTTCCCCATTGGCGCGATGCTGACGACCCATGCGCTGGCCGAGGTGCTGGCCTTCGGCACGCACGGTTCGACCTACGGCGGCAACCCGCTGGCCTGTGCGGTCGCCGACGCGGTGCTCGAGGAAGTCGCCAGGCCCGAGACACTGCGCAACGTCGCCGAGCGCTCGGCGCAGCTCGCGGCAGGACTCCGGGTGTTGGGTGAGCGTTACGGTCTGTTCGGCGAAGCGCGCGGGCTGGGACTGCTGCTCGGTGCTCCGGTGGCTGATGCCTGGAAGGGCCGCGCGAAGGACATCGTCAATGCCGCGCTGGCTGAGGGTCTGTGGCTGCTGGTGGCCGGTCCGGACGTGCTGCGCTTCGCGCCGGCGCTGAACATCGGCGCAGCCGACGTGGCCGAGGGACTCGCGCGCCTCGAGCGCGCCTGCGCCCGGCTGCGCTGACGCGCTCAGCGGCCGAGCGGCCAGTGCACGCGCTGGCCGTCGAACTCCAGGATTAGCCCGTCGGCGAGGATCTCCGCAACCCGCGGTCCCTGGGCGAGTACGCTGCCCTCGGCGTAGCGGCGTCCATCGACCATGATCCAGCGTCGCGCGGGGTCGGCGTCGTGGACATGGACCTGCACCTGGATGTCGGGGAAGCGCCGGCGATAGTCCGCAGGCATCTCATCGAGCTGTGGCGCATCGAGCCGCAAGGTGGTGACCTGCGGCGCCACGGGGTCGGCGACGGTGGCCTGCGCCGGACTCGGCGCCGGCACTTTCGCCGGACCGGCGCTGCCCTGGAACACCGGCGTGATGTCGTCGAGTTGGCCGTATTCGTCCAGTGCCAGCGGCGGGGGGGCGGTGGCGAGCGCGGGCTCGGCCTGCACCGGATCGCTGGCTGGCTGCTGCTCCAGCACCTGGACGATCGGGCTCGCCGTCGGTCGGGCCTCGATGGCGGAACGCTGTGTGGGCAGCGGCTCCGTGGCCGGCGGCGCGACGGAGGCAAGCCTGAACAGCAGCGCAGCCGCGCCCAGACCGGCCAGGAACAGGGTCGCACCGGCCAGGATCAGGGTCGCCGGATGGAAGGCCAGACCAGGATCGGCGGGATCGCCGGCCGGTGATGCGGATGCGGCGCCGGTGCTGCGTTCGTGTTCGGCGCGCTTGAGTGCATCGAGAATGTAGCTCATGGCAGTCCCAGTCCGAGCTTCGGCGTGTCCGGCAGTTCGTCGCCCAGCTCGATCAATGTGCGGACGCCGGCAATGCCATCGACCGCGAGACCGCGATCGCTCTGCAGGCGACGCACCGCATCGGCGAGCGGCGGCGTGAGCGTTGCCGAAGGGGTTTCGCCGGGAGGCAGGTAACCGAGCTCGACCAGGCGCTGCTGCAGCCAGGCGATGTCGGCGCCCTGCGTGGTGTCGTCGATGCGGATGCTGTGCGTCTCGCGGCGCCAGAGCAGGAGGAATTCGTGGGTCCAGACCCGGTCGAGTTCCGCGATCGGCAGCCTCATCGGACCGAGCACCGTGTCCAGAACGGCGTGGTCGCGGCCCAGCTCCAGCAGCAGCAGGTGCTGCAGGCCCTCGCCGGCGAGGTTGAGGACGAGGATCGCCGGACGGTCCATCTGGCGGAGATCGGCCCAGGTGCCGCTGCTGCGATAGCACTCGAGCGCCACGTTATGCAGCGCATCGCAGATGTTCTCGCCGCGCGCGAGTGTCGGGCGGGGTGTCCAGAGACGGATCAGCCGGCCCATCACCACGCCAAGCGGCTGCGCTGCGCGGTTGAGTTCGGCCAGGCTCGCGGTCGGCAGGCGCGGCATCAGCAGCGGCGCCGGCGCGTCTGCGGCCGCGGCCGAGCGCTGCGAGACGACGGTGGCGTCCTCGCTCGGCGGGGGTGGCGGCATCGGCCGGCGTGCCGCGCTGTGCGTCGGAAAAATTGGTTCCTCGTGCGTGAAGCTGTACCAGAACAGCGCGACGCAGCCGAGCAGCGCCACCGCCCAGGCCGTTTCGATCCAGCGCCAGCGGATCGGTGCCTTGGGGTCGAACACCAGCGGCAGCTCGCCGATGGCCTCGCGCGCGGCCTTGCGCGCGATTGCCGGCGTGACCTTGCGCATGCGTCCGGCGAACGCGCCGAGCAGGGCGCGGTCGCAGATGATGTTGATCAGGCGTGGCACGCCGCGCGCCTGGCGGTGGATCAGTTCGACCGCTGCCGGAGTGAAGATCTCTGCGCGCGTCCCGGCGATGCGCAGCCGGTGCTCGATGTACTCGCGGGTTTCCTGCGCGGACAGCGGCGTGAGGTGATAGCGCGCCGAGATGCGGCTCGACAACTGGCGCAGCTCGGCGCGCGCGAGCAGCGCGGACAGCTCCGGCTGACCGACGAGCATGATGCGCAGCAGCTTGGACTTCGCCGTCTCCAGGTTGGTCAGCAGGCGCACCTGTTCGAGGACGGCCGGCTGCAGGTTCTGCGCCTCGTCGATGATCAGCACCGTGCGTCGGCCCGCCGCATGGCTGCGCAGCAGGTGTTCGTTGAGCGCATCGACGAGAGTCTTCAGGCTGATCGGCCGCGGATAGCCGACGTGCAGCTCGTCGCAGATCGTCTGCACGAACTCCTGTTCGCTCTGCCGCGGGTTGTGGATCATCGCCACGTCCACGTCCGGCAGTTTCTGGTCGAGCAGGCTGCGGATGATCGTGGTCTTGCCGGTGCCGACCTCGCCGGTCAGCTGCACGAAGCCGCCGTACTGTCCGGTGCCGTACAGCAGATGTCCCAGCGCCTCCTGGTGGCGCGGCGACAGGTACAGATAGGCGGGGTCCGGGGTGATCGAGAACGGCGGTTCCCGGAGTTGGAAGTACTCGACGTACACGGCGGGGTCGGGAGCGGAGGCGCGGCGAGTATAACGACTCAGGCCGTGTCCGCCCTGAGCATGTCCACGTGCGGGATGCCGTCTTCGAGATAGGGTGCGGAGATGACGCGGAAGCCGAGCGACTCGTAGAAGTGCTGCAGGTGCTGCTGGCCCGACAGGAACACGGCCTGGCCGGGGTAATGTAGTCCGCATGCACGCAGGCCTTCGAGCATGATCCGTCGGCCCAGTTCACGACCGCGCGCCGGGGCGGCGACGACGAGCCGACCGATCGCCGGATGCGCGTTCTTCAGGCCCGGTGGCAGCAGGCGCAGATAGGCGCGCAGCTCCCCGTCCGCATCGAAGCCGCACAGGTGGCGACACTGCGGATCGAGACCGTCGATGTCCGGATACGCGCAATTCTGCTCGACGACGAAGATGTCGGAGCGGAGCTTGAGGAAGGCATACAGCGTGTCGGCGTCGAGTTCCGGCCACTCGTACCAGCGCCAGTGCACGGTCATCAGTTTCGTTGGAAGTCGTAGAGATTGCCCAGCTTGAGCAGGCGCGTGAGCCGGTCCAGCGCGGTGCGGCTCTCCTCGAGCAGCTGCGGATCGGCGAGGTCGTCGAAGCTCAGGCGGTCGCGGTAGTGACCATCGACCCAGGCACTCAGTTCGGCGTGACGCTCCGGCGTCATCCATGCGGATGGATGGACGCCCGCCCATTCGTTCTCATCGAGCACCACGCGCAGGCGCAGGCAGGCCGGACCGCCGCCGTTGTTCATCGACTGGCGCAGGTCGAAGACATGCACGCCATCGATCGGGTTGGCCGGATCGCCGACGATGCGTTCGATCGCCGCCCAGACCCGCGGATGTTCCTCGCACTCGCGCGCGACGATCAGGCGCATGCCGCCTTCCGGCGGGCACACCAGCTGCGAGTTGAACAGGTACGAGGACACCACTTCGTCGATGTCGAGTTCGGCGGCCGGAATCTCGACGAACACCGGGCGCCGGTCGCCGTGGAAGTGGGTGCAGACCCATGCGCGCAGCGCCTGCGGATCGACGAAGGCCTGTTCGTGGTAGAGCAGTACCTCGCGATTGCCGACGGCGATGACGTCGTTGTGGAACACGCCGCGGTCGATCGCTTCGGGACGTTGCTGGGCGAAGAACGTCGCGGGCACGGACAGTTCGTGCAGCCGCGCGACCGCCGCGCTGGCCGCATGCGTCTGCCGCGCGGGGTAGCGCGTGGGCGCGGGCTCGGCGTCGCCGCCGCGGCCATAGACGAAGAGCTCCAGGCCGGGCGCGCCGTACTGCGCGCACAGCCGCGTGTGATTGGCTGCGCCTTCGTCGCCCAGCGCGGGCGTCGCCGGCAGCGGCGGGTGGTGCGCGAACAGGCTCGGGTCGGGAAAGATCGCCTTGAGGATGCGCGCGGTGGTCTCGGCCTCGATCGCACGGTGCAGATTCGCGCACAGGTTGGCCGGCGTGAAGTGCACGCGGCCATCGGCACAGTCGGCGCTCGGTGACACCGTCGCCGCATTGGCCGCCCACATCGCCGAGGCCGACGACACCGCGGCGAGCAGACCCGGCGCGTCTCGCCGCACCTTGGCCAGGACTTGCGCATCCGTGCCGGTGAAACCGAGACGGCGCAGCGTCGGCAGATGCGGGCGCTCCTGTGGCGGCAGCAGACCCTGCGCGAGCCCGAGATCGGCCAGCGCGCGCATCTTCATCAGTCCCTGACGCGCGGCTTCGCGCGGGTTCGACACCGCACTGGCGTTGCGCGCCGACGCGACGTTGCCGAACGACAGGCCGGCGTAGTTGTGGGTCGGGCCGACGAGGCCGTCGAAGTTGGCTTCGATCGCGGTGCTCATCGCCGTCTCACAGGCGCACGCCGGGCGGCAGCGCGGACGGCAGGACGCTGTGTGGCGCCTCGGCGCTGGCCATCGGATACGCGCAGTAGTCCGCCGCGTAGTACGCGCTCGGCCGGTGGTTGCCGCTGGCGCCGATGCCACCAAATGGATAGCCGCTCGACGCGCCGGTGGTCGGCCGGTTCCAGTTGACGATGCCGGCACGGATGCGCCGCCAGAAGCGTTCGTACTCGGCCTCGTCGTCGCCGATCAGCCCGGCGGCGAGGCCGTAGCGCGTGCGGTTGGCGCCGTCGATCGCGGCGTCGAAGTCGCGGTAGCGATAGACCTGCAGCAGCGGGCCGAAGTGCTCCTCGTCGGGCACGTCGCGCGCATCGCTGACGTCGATCAGCCCGGGCGACAGGAAGGCCGCACCGGCATCGAGCCGGCGCAGCGGCAGCAGGCTGCGTGCGCCGCCGGCGAGCAGGCGCTCCTGCGCGGTCAGTATCGACTGCGCGGCGGCCGGACCGACGACCGGTCCGAGATAGGGCGCCGGGTCCGCATCCCAGCGATCGACACGCAGCGCGCCGGCGACCTCGACGAGGCGCTTGAGGAAGTCGTCGCCCCAGGCGTCCGCCGGCACGAACAGGCGGCGCGCGCAGGTGCAGCGCTGACCGGAGGTGATGAAGGCCGACTGGATCACGTCGAGCACCGCGGCGTCACGGTCGGCGACCGGACGCAGGATCAGCGGATTGTTGCCGCCCATCTCCAGCGCGAGGATGCGGCGCGTGTCGGCGGCGAACTGGCGGTGCAGCAGGCTGCCGGTGCGCCAGCTGCCGGTGAAGTACAGTCCGTCCAGCTCGGCGTGTGCAGCGATCGCCTCGCCGGTCGCGCGCGCGCCCTGCAGCAGATTGAGCACGCCGGGCGGCAGCCCGGCATGCTGCCACAGGCGCACGGTCAGCTCCGCGGTCGCCGGCGTCTGCTCGCTGGGCTTGAACAGCACGGTATTGCCGGCGAGCAGGGCCGGCACGATGTGGCCGTTGGGCAGGTGGCCCGGGAAGTTGTACGGGCCGAACACGGCGACGACGCCGTGCGGGCGGTGGCGCAGTACATGACGGCCGAAGTCGGTCGGCTGTTCCTGCATGCCGGTGCGTTCGTGCCAGGCGCGGATCGAGATCGCGATCTTGCCGATCATCGCGGTGACTTCGGTGCGTGCCTCCCACAGCGGCTTGCCGACTTCCTCGGCGATGCAGCGTGCCAGCGTCTCGGCTTCGCGCCGGAGCGCGTCGGCGAAGGCTTGCGCGACCGCCTCGCGTTCGGCGACGTCGCGGTCGGCCCATGCGGCAAATGCGCGTCGCGCGGCGCGGAAGGCCTCGTCCACGTCCTCGGCATCCGCAGCCTGGCCCTGCCAGATGCGGTGCAGGTCGTGCGGCGCGAGGCGCTCGAAAGCCGCGCCGCGGCCCGCGCGCCAGTGGCCGTCGATGTGGAGGTGTCCGGTCAGCACGAGAGTCTCCGGTCAGAGCGCGACGACGCGGGCGCCGTCGCCGGGAGCGAGTTTCAGCGCCTGCGCCAGTTCGGCTGGAAGCAGCAGCCGATCGCGTTGCGGCATGAGTGGTGCGAGCGCGCAGCGGAAGTCGGCGAGCCGGCCATTGGCGATCAGGTGTGGCGTGGCGCCGGCCGTGACTTCGCCGATCTGCACCGGCAGGCTGCGGGCGCGGCGGATCGAGCGGATTTCGCCGGTCGGCGCCTCGACCGCGGGGCCGCCGTCGAAGATGTCGATGTAGCCCTGGTAGCGGAAGCCTTCCTGTTCGAGCAGGCGCAGCGCCGGCGCCGTGTGCGGATGCACTTTGCCCATGACCGCCTGCGCCTCGGCCGGCAGCAGAACCGTGTAGATCGGGTGCTTGGGCATCAGCTCCGCGATGCAGGCCTTGTTGCCCTGGCCGACGATGTGCTCGGCATCGTCGTATTCGATGCTGAAGAAATGCCGGCCCAGGCCCTCCCAGAACGGCGAGCGGCCGGCATCGTCGGAGACGCCGCGCATCTCGGCGATCACCTTTTCGGCGAAGCGTTCGCGGAAGCCGGCGATGAACAGGAAGCGCGACTTCGACAGCAGATGCCCGACTCCCTCGGCGCGGAAGTCCGGCGACAGGTACAGCGAGCACAGCACGCTGGCGCCGGTCAGGTCGTTCGACAGGTACAGCGTCGGCACGCGGCTGTAGACGTCGAGCGTGCGGCTGGCATGCACGGTGAGGCCGACGTGGTAGTTGTAGAACGGCTCGTCGAGACCGCAGGCGGCCTCGATCGCGCAGCAGCCCCCCACCGTGCCGGTGTCGGTCTCCTCGAGCACGAACATGTAACGCTGGTGGCCAGGCCGACGCACGTCCTCGGCGAAGGACTGCAGCGAGCGCTCGATCTTGCCGCGCAGCGTCTCGCGCTCCGGCGGCAGCGAGGTGAAGCCGGCGCCGGCGCTGCGCGCCATGCGCAGCAGCGCGTCGAGATCGTCGGCGCGGATCGGGCGGATGACCTTCATCGCATCAGCTCCACGACAAATCCCCGCTGGCCAGGCGCAGCAGTAGCAGCGCCGAGAGCTTCGCACGTTCGGTCAGGGACGACACGCGCATGCGTTCGGCGTCCGAGTGGATGTCGCGACCGACCACGCCGAGGTTGTCCACGTTGGGCAGGCCGTAGGCGGCGAGGTTGTTGCCGTCGCAGCAGCCGCCGGTCGGCTTGAACGCGAGTGGTGTGCCGAGCGCGCGTCCGCAGTCGGCGAGCAGGTCCATCAGGCGCTGCTGGCGTGCATCGACGAGCTTGGGCGGTCGCGTGAAGCCGCCGCGCAGTTCGCAGCGGATGCCGTCGCGCTGCGCGTGCGCGAGGATCCGGTCGAGCCGGCCCTGTACCCAATGCGCATCGTCGGCCTGCGCGGTGCGCACGTTGAACTTGAACACGCACAGGTCCGGCACGACGTTGAGCGGGCCGCCGCCGTGGACATACCCCGCGTTGAACGTCACGCCGTCGCGCTCGCCGTTGAGCCGATCGACCGCGGCGATCACCTCGGCCGCCGCGCGCAGCGCGTTGCGCCCGGCTTCCGGATTGCGGCCGGCGTGCGCGGCGATCCCATGCACGATCACGTCGAAATTGCCGCTGCCCTTGCGCGCGCCGGCGAGGCTGCCGTCGGGCAGCGACGGTTCATAGACGAGGCCGAGGCGGTTGCGGGCCGCGGCTTCCTTGAGCAGCGGGTCGGAACCTTGCGAGCCGATCTCCTCGTCGGGATTGAGCAGCACCTCCCAGCCGATGCGCTCGCGCCAGGGGCTGCGTTCCAGTGCGGCCAGCGCCGCCCACATCACCAGCAGCCCGCCCTTGAGATCGGCAACACCGGGACCGTGCAAGAGGTCGTCGCCGTCGGCGCGCACGGTCTGGAACGGGTGATCGGCCGGATAGACGGTGTCGAGATGGCCGCCGAGGAAGATCTGCAGCGGTGCGTCCGGCCGCTGGCGCAGGCGCAGTGCCGGTGCGATGGGCGTCTCGCACAGCGCACCGGCATCGTCGGTCGTGCGCAGCGGCGGCAGCTCGATCCATTCGTGGCGGCATCCCAGCGGCGCGAACCGTGCGCGCATCTGCTCGCCGACCGCGCGCACACCGGCGCGGTTGAAGCTGCCGGAATTCTGGCTGGCGAGGCGCACGAGCGCCTCGCGCAGCTCCGGCAGCTGCACATCGATCCACGCCAGCAATGGAGAAAAGTCCTCTCGCATCGGCCTGACCGCTTCTGTTCTAATGAGTCTAATCGTGTCTCGTGACCAGAAGTGTGCGCATGAGGAAATTCCTCCCATGGGGCTTGATGTCGCTGCTCGCGGCCCTGGTCTGCTGGCCCGCCTGGGCCGCCGATCAGGCCCTGTGGGAGAAATCGACGCTCCACCAGATCCTCAAGCGCGGCGAGCTGCGGGTCGGGCTCGAAGCGGGCTACATGCCCTTCGAGATGCGCGACAAGAAGGGCGAGATCATCGGCTTCGACGTCGATCTGGCGCGGTTGATGGCCAAGACCATGGGCGTCAAGTTGACGCTGGTCAACACGCAGTGGGACGGCATCATCCCGGCGCTGCTGACCGACAAGTTCGACCTGCTGATGGGCGGCATGACGATCACCGCGGAACGCAATCTGAAGGTGAACTTCACCGATCCTTACATCACCATAGGCCAGTCGGTGTTGCTCAACCGCAGGCTCGCCGGCACCGTGACGGTGTACGGCCAGCTCGACGATCCGCGCTACACGATCGCGACCAAGCTCGGCACGACCGGCGACATCGCCGCCCGCCGCTTCATGCCCAAGGCGCGCATCAAGAACTTCGAGACCGAGGCCGAGGCGACGATGGAGGTGCGCAGCGGCCGCGCCGATGCCTTCGTCTATGACCTGCCGTACAACATCGTCTATGCGGCACAGTTCCCCGACGCGCTGGTGCATCTCAAGGAACCGTTCACGCGCGAGGCGCTGGGCTGGGCGGTGCGCAAGGGCGATCCCGACTTTCTCAACTGGCTGAACAACTTCCTGCGCCAGATCCGCGACGACGGCGTGTACGACGCGCTGTACCGCAAGTGGTTCGAGAGCACGGCCTGGCTGGCCAACGTGAGCGGCTGATGCGCCGCGCCGGCTGGTATGCGCTGTACGCGGCGGTGATCGGTGCGTTGGCGTGGGGCATCCACGCGGCCGGCCAGCGCGTCGATTACAGCTGGCACTGGGAGCGCGTGCCGCAGTACGTCGTCAGCTTCGACGGCGAGGAGATCAAGGCACCGTTCGATGGCTTCGTCGCGCTGGAGAACGACGGCCGGACGATCCGCCTCAACGCCTTGCGCACGGCGGAGTCGGCGAGTCTGACCGACTTCGATCGCTTGATCGTCGGCGACGGCGATCTGGTCTTCGAGGGCGACGTGCTGGCGATCCGCAACGGCATCGCGCCCGGGCCGCTGGCCTGGGGCTTGTGGCTGACGCTGAAGCTGTCGGCGCTGGCGCTGCTGTTCGCGCTGGCCATCGGCCTGGTGGCCGGGCTGGGCCGCGTCGCCACCAATCCGGCCGCGCGCGCGCTGGCGGCGACCTATGTCGAGCTGATCCGGGGCACACCGCTGCTGGTGCAGATCTTCATCTTCTATTTCTTCGTCGGCACGGTGCTCGACCTGTCGGCCTTTACCGCCGGCGTCGCCGCGCTGGCGGTGTTCACCGGGGCCTATGTCGCCGAGATCGTGCGCGCCGGCATCGAGGCGGTGCCGCGCGGGCAGATGGAAGCGGCGCGCAGCCTGGGGCTTTCGTATCCGCAGGCGATGCGCCACGTGATCCTGCCGCAGGCTCTTAAGAAGTCGCTGCCGCCGCTCGCCGGTCAGTTCATCAACCTGATCAAGGATTCGTCGCTGGTGTCGGTGATGGCGCTGACCGACCTGACCAAGGCCGGCCGCGAGGTGGTCAGTTCCACGTTCAGCCCCTTCGAGGTCTGGTTCACGGTCGCGGCGATGTATCTGGTGCTGACCGGCGCGCTGTCGCTGTGGGTGCGGCGCCTGGAACGGAAGTTCGCGCATGACTGAGACGCTGATCGAGGTGCGTGGCGTCTCGAAGACCTATGCCAACGGCGTCGTCGCGCTGCGCGACGTGTCGCTGACGGTGGCCAAGGGCGAGGTGGTGTGCATCGTCGGGCCGAGCGGATCCGGGAAATCGACGCTGCTGCGCACGCTCAACGCACTGGAGCCGATCACACACGGCGAGATCCACGTCCTCGGCGAGGCGGTGCACGATCCGCGCACCAACCTGAACCGCCTGCGCAGTCATGTCGGCATGGTGTTCCAGGCCTTCAACCTGTTCCCGCACCGCACCGTGCTCGACAACCTGACTCTCGCGCCGCGGGTGGTCGGTCGCCTGCACCAGGCTGCGGCGCGCGAGCGCGCGCTGCACCTGCTCGACAAGGTCGGACTGGCCGACAAGCGCGACCAGCATCCGGGCCAGCTGTCCGGCGGCCAGCAGCAGCGCGTCGCCATCGCGCGGGCGCTGGCGATGAATCCGTCGATCATGCTGTTCGACGAGCCGACCAGCGCGCTCGACCCGGAGAAGGTCAACGAAGTCCTCGACGTGATGAAGGACCTCGCCGCCGAAGGCATGACCATGTGTGTCGTGACCCACGAAATGGGCTTTGCCCGCGCGGTCGCCGACCGCGTCGTGTTCATGGAAGCGGGCGAGATCGCCCATGTCGATGTGCCGGAGCGGTTCTTCGGTCCGCAGGCACCGCCACGTCTGCGCGAATTCCTCGGCCAGATCCTGCATGGCTGAGGCGGGCGCAGCGGGCGGCGGTCCGGCCGCCCGCTGCGCGATACGGATGTCTCAGCCGCCGACGCCGACCACGGGCTTGCCCAGCGTGGTCCACTCGTGCATCGAGCCGTCGTACAGCCGCGCCTTGCGGTTGCCGAGGATTTCGCTCTGGATGAACCACATGCCCGAGGCCATGTGTCCGGTGTTGCAGTAGCTGATGCTGGGCGCATCCACTTTCACGTCCTGCGCCTTCATCACGTAACGGTATTCGTCCGCGCTCAGGAAGGTCTGCGCGGGGCCGGCAGCCTTGAAGCGCACGTCGGTCGGATAGTTCTTCGCGCCGGCGACGTGGCCTCCGGCGAGCACCGCCGGCTTCTTGTAGCTCAGACCCAGGTACTGCGGCAGCGGCCGCGCATCGATCAGCTGGACCTTCTTCTTCGCTGCGGCTTCGACGTCCGCGGTGTCTGCGATCAGGTCGGTGCGTGCATCGGCGGCTTCCCAGTTGCCGCGCGTAACGCTCGCCGCGGCGGTCGTCACCGGGTTGCCGGCGGCGAGCCAGGCGGCGACGCCGCCGTCCAGCACCGCCATGTTGTCCTCGCCATAGACCTTCAGCGACCAGTACAGGCGCGTGGCTTCCTCGACCTGGCCGGCATCGTCGCCGGTGGAGGCGATCACGATAGGCATGCCCTTGTTCAAGCCGGCAGCCTGCATGATGTCCTGGAACTCGGTCTTGCCCGGCAGCATCTTGGTGATCTTCTTGCCATCGACTTCGCGATCGACGCGGATCTTGTTGAAGTCCACCGGAAGCGAGCCTTCGATGCGGCCGCCGACCGAGGTGAGTTTCTTCTGGCCGGTCTTGGCGTCGGTTTCGAACTCGGGCTCGGCGGTGAAGGTCTTGAGGTCGTCGCGCACGTCGAGGACGACGACCTCGTTCAGATGATCCTTGAGCCAGGACGCGCTGACGACCGGACCGGGCAATGGCGTTTCGGCGAAGGCGGGCAGGGCCAGCAGGCCCGCCAGCACGGCGCCGCTCAGCTTGACAGGGTTGAACAGCTTCATGAGGGTTCTCCGAGGGTGAGGGCGTGTTTCATGGCTGCTGAAGCAGGCGCTCGATGCGACGGACCTGCTGCTCCAGGGAAATGCGTGCGTCACTGAGGACCTCCGTGCGGCGGTCTTCGAGGAAGCCTGGCCGCGCGCGCGCGATGCGCGCATCGCGTGCGTGGACGACGCGGGCGATGGTCGGCGCGAACAGCGTGACCAGGGCTCTGAGCCAGCGATGCACCGGCAGCAGACGGCGTGGGCGTTCCATCCGGAAGCGTTGCAGATGACCGAGGACCACCGGCGCGGATTGCAGCCGTTCGTCGGTGACCCAGCGATTGGTCGTGAACAGGCGCAGCGGCAGGCCCACGGGGTTCACGGCAATGCCGAGCAGGTGCGTCGCGGCCCGCTCCGGACCGGTGTGGCGGAACAGATGGAAATGACCGTGCTCACCGCGCGGGCAACGCGGATGCGTGTGGTAGTAGTAGCGGTAACGATGCGCCTCGTCCACTGCGTCGGCGGCGGGATAGTGAGTCCAGTGCGTGACCGGCGCGTCGCCGACCAGCAGGCCGGGTACGGTCGTTCCGCGGCGTGCGAGCCGCGTGGTGATGTCCATCAGCTGCGCAGCCGCCCGTGCGGCACCGGTCAGGGCGCGTCGCGATTCCCATTCGACCGTTGCGGCGCGCATCGGCGCGGCTCAGCCGCCGACGGCGCAGGGGCTCTTGCGCTTTTTCTTCTTCGGCGCGCAGGGGCTGGACGGCCGTTCCTTGTCGTCGGCGGATTCGTTGCCGGACGCCGGCTTGCCGGGCGTCGCGTCGGGCGCGCTCGTCGCCTGCGGCGTCCCGGCCGGGTCTTCGGCCTGCGCCGCAGGCAGTGCGGCGACGCTGCCCAGCGCCAGCAGCAGGCCGCCGAGCGATGCGGAGAGACGAGTCGAGGGAGGCTTCTTCACTGGAAACTCCGCGCCGCGGCGGTGTGCGGCAGGGTCGGTGCAGCGGTGGAACGGGACGGCCCGGCCGTTGCCGGCGCACGCGTGAACCAGGCCACCGCCGCGAAGACGGCGCCGAGCGCGATCAGGATCAGCCAGTCCGGCACGCCGAGCAGTTCGGATACGGTTTGCGCTTCGGGACCCGGCAGCGCTTCCATCAGCGGTTCGACCCAGCGGTAGGCGCCGGCGAAACCGATCGTCCCGAACAGGATGCCGAGGAAGAACACCAGACCGTCGATGCGTCCGGACATGAAGCTGACCACCGAGGTGCCGGGGCAGTAGCCGCCGATCGCCATGCCGGCGCCGACGCCGACGCCGCCGAGCAGCGTGGCCCAGAAATAGGTGGTGGGGATGAAGATGTCCTCCTTGGCCATCAGCCCGAGCAGCTGCAGCAGCCACAGACCGGTCGCGGCCACCAGGATCGCGGTGAACATGACCTTGAACACGGCCCAGTCGGTGAAGCGCAGCTGCGCCGTGAGCTTGCAGCCGCTGGCGAAGCCGGCGCGCTCCAGCGCGAAGCCGAAGATGCCGCCGCAGAGGAGGCCGGACACCGGGCCGCTGAAATCGAACGGGAGCGTCATTGCCAGTACCTCTTCATGAGCAGGCCGAAGGCCGCACCGGTGGCGAAGAATCCGATCAGGAACAGGAAGCCCGCGGAGGCCAGCGTCGCCGCGCCGGACAGGCCCAGGCCACTGGTGCAGCCCAGTGACAGGCGTGCACCGAAGCCGGCGATCGCGCCGCCGATCACGGCGAGCAGCAGGCGGCGGGCGATGGACAGGCGGGTGGGGCCGTCGATGGTCCAGCGGAAGCGGCCCGCGCTGATCGCGCCGACCAGCGCGCCAATGGCGACGCCAATGACCTGCCAGGTGATCCACAGATCGAACAGACTGCTGTCCTCGACCATCGGGCCGAAGTAGGGATTGGCCTCGGTGGCGGCCGGGGCGATCACGTGGCTGGCACTCGCGGCCAGGGAGGTCGAAAAGCCACTGGCACCCAGGCCATGGCCGGTCAGGATGAACGTGAGCAGCAAGCCCAGGCCGAGCAGGACGCCGGCCGCGTAAGGATTCCAAAGGGGTTTGGGCATGCCATTCATGCAGCGCTCCCGCCGTCCATTGCGGCACCGGGTTGATCGAATGCTCTCCTCCGTCGGGGTTGGATACCCCTGCGGGTACCGGTGTTGTACACCCGTGAGGTGCCCCCGTCAATCGGCGTGGGACCGTGACAACGATCAGCGGGTCGTGGCAGCGCGGCCGGCAAGGGCACGGGCGGGCGCGGCGGTCCGTTCGAGCAGCTCGCCGAAGTGGGACAGCAGGCGATCCGGGCGGGTCGCCTCGATCGGCGTGCTGCCGTTGTAGCCATAGGGCACGGCCCAGAAGCGGATGCCGGAATTGCGCGCGGTCTGCGCATCGACGCCGGAGTCGCCGACCAGCACGGTGCGTCCGGCCGTGGTGCCGTGCCAGGCGAGGCAGTGCCGAACCGGTTTCGCGCTGGGTTTGCGGTCGTCGAGCGAGTCGCCCGAGATCACCGGGTCGAAGAAGCCCTGCAGGTCGTGGCGGCGCAGCACCTGCGCGGTGAAGCGTGCCTCCTTGTTGGTCAGCAGGGCCATGCGCTGGCCGCGTGCGCACAGTGCATCGAGCGTCGCGCGCACGCCGGGAAACGGCTCGCCGGTCGTGCCGCAGCGCTGGCCATGGAAGAAGTCGAAGCGCCGCATCAGCGGATCGAGCAGGGCGTCGATGTCGGTCCGGTCGGCGAAGTCGCCGGGCTGGGCGAGCAGCGCGCGCTTCAGGGTCGCGCGCGCGCCGTGTCCGATCCAGGTGCGGATGTGCGCCGGATCGCGCGCGGCCAGTCCGGCTTCGGCGAGCACGTCGTTGACCGTATCCGCGATCTCCGGTGCGGTATCGACCAGCGTGCCGTCGAGATCGAAGATCAGCAGTTCGACGTCGTCCATCTCAGGCGCGCCGCTTGAG
Source organism: Fontimonas sp. SYSU GA230001 (assembly GCF_040066175.1). NCBI lineage: Bacteria > Pseudomonadati > Pseudomonadota > Gammaproteobacteria > Nevskiales > Nevskiaceae > Fontimonas > Fontimonas sp. SYSU GA230001. The sequence continues at coordinate 54,846 of NZ_JBEAAM010000001.1, read as the reverse complement.
ATCCATCAGGCGCAGGATCATCGGTGTCAGGATCAGCTGCAATGCCAGCCCCATCTTGCCCCCGGGCACGACGATCGAGTTCGGTCGGCTCATCCACGAGTCGTGCAGCATCGACAGCAGGTAGGGAAAGTCGATGCCATGAGGGTCGGCGAAGCGGATGATCACCATGCTCTCGTCGGCACTGGGGATGTCCTTGGCGATGAACGGGTTGGAGGTGTCCACCGTCGGCACGCGCTGGAAGTTGACGTGCGTGCGCGAGAACTGCGGGCAGATGTGGTTCACGTAGTCCGGCATGCGCCGCAGGATCGTATCGACGACGGCCTCGTGCGAATAGCCGCGCTCGCCCTTGTCGCGGTGCAGTTTCTGGATCCATTCGAGATTGATGATCGGCACGACGCCGATCAGCAGATCGACATGGCGGGCGACGTCGTACTGTGTATCCGCGTAGCCGCCGTGCAGGCCTTCGTAGAACAGCAGGTCAGTGCCCGGCTCGTTGTCCTGCCAGGGCGTGAACGTGCCGGGCTCCTGGCCCGAGGCGGCCGCTTCGGCGTCGTTGTGGACATAGTGGCGCAACCTGCAGCGGCCGCTCTCGCCATACTGGACGAAGGTCTGCTCCAGCTCAGCGATCAGGTTCGCTTCGGGCCCGAAATGGCTGAAGTGGCGCTGGCCCTTCTTCTCGGCGTCCTTCTGCGCGGTGCGCATCGCCTTGCGGTCGTAGCGATGAAAGGCATCGCCCTCGATGACGGTGGCCTTGAGTTTCTCGCGGCGGAAGATGTGCTCGAAGCTGTGCATGACCGTGGATGTGCCGGCGCCGGACGAGCCGGTCACCGCGACGATCGGATGCTTGACGGACATCGGCGCGTCCTCAGGCCTGCGCGCGGTACAGCGAGCGGTCGCGGAACAGCGGCGAGAAGTACGGCTTGTCGGTGCCGTTGTCGTATTCGGCGTGATAGCGCGCGATGCGTTCGACTTCGTGCCTGGAGCCGAGGATCACCGGGACACGCTGGTGCAGGGATTCCGGACGCACGTCCAGCAGCCGTTGCCGTCCGGTCGTGGCCGCGCCGCCGGCCTGCTCGACGACGAGCGCGATCGGACTGGCCTCGTACATCAGGCGCAGGCGGCCGGGCTTGCCCGGGTCCTTGTAGTCGCGCGGGTACATGAATACGCCGCCGCGCATCAGCACGCGGTGGATGTCGGCGACCATCGACGCGATCCAGCGCATGTTGAAATCGCGGCCGCGGATGCCGCTGGCGCCGGCCTTGCACTCGGCGACGTAGCGCTGCACCGGCGGCTCCCAGAAGCGCTCGTTGCTGGTGTTGATCGCGAATTCGCTGCTGTCCTCGGGGATGCGGATGTCCGGGTGCGTGAGCACGAAGTTGCCGACTTCGCGGTCGAGCGTGAAGCCGTGCGTGCCCTTGCCGACGGTCAGCACCAGCATCGTCGCGGGACCATAGATCGCGTAACCGGCGGCGACCTGCTGCGCGCCGGGCTGCAGGAAATCGGCCGGAGTCGGTGCGTCCGCATGCGGATGCCTGAGCACCGAGAAGATCGTGCCGACGGCGACGTTCATCGCGACGTTCGACGAGCCGTCGAGCGGATCGAATACCAGCAGATACGGGCCGCGCTGTACGTCGGGTGGAATCCCGATCGGCTGCGCGTGTTCCTCCGACGCCATGCCGGCGACCAGGCCGCCCCATTCGCAGTGCTCGATCATCAGCGTGTCGGCGAGCAGGTCGAGCTGCATCTGCCGCTCGCCGTGCACGTTGTCGCCGCCGGCGTAGCCGTGGCCCCCTTCGAGCGCGCCCTTGGCGGTTGCTGCGGCGATGGCCTTGATCGCCGCTGCGATGTCCACCAGCAGGCCGGCGAGCTGGCCCTGGTCCGTCTGGCCGTGCAGCTGGTCGATCAGGAACTTGGAGAGCGTGGTGCGACCGCTGCGCATGCGCATGACCATGGTCAGTCCTTCAATGGGTGGTTGCGGCAGAGAACACGCGCGAGGCGCGCAGGTCGCTTTCGGCGAGCAGGCTCAGGGCCTGCGCGTCCAGCGTCGCGCCTGCGCCGGCCTGTGCGAACAGGCGATTGGCCTGGCGCAGGCGCGCGCGGTCGAGCGCGTTGCGGATCGAGCGCGCGTTGGCGAAGTGGGGCTGTCGGCGGCGCAGTCCGATGTATTCGCGCAGCGCGGCTTCGCCGGGCGCGTCGAGACGGTAGTGCATCTGGCCGAGCATGGTCTGCGCGATCTGGAACAGTTCGTCGTCGCCGTAATCGGGGAAGTCGATGTGATGCGCGATGCGCGAGGACAGGCCCGGGTTCGAGCGGAAGAAGGTGTCCATGCGGTCCTTGTAGCCGGCGAGGATGACGACGAGGTCGTCGCGCTGATTCTCCATCACCTGCAGCAGGATCTCGATCGCCTCCTGGCCATAGTCGCGCTCGTTCTCCGGGCGATACAGGTAGTACGCCTCGTCGATGAACAGCACGCCGCCCAGCGCGCGCTTGAGCACTTCCTTGGTCTTGGGCGCGGTGTGCCCGATGTACTGGCCGACGAGGTCGTCGCGCGTGACGGTGACCAGGTGGCCTTTGCGGATGTAGCCGAGGCGGTGAAGGATGTCTGCCATGCGCGTCGCCACCGTGGTCTTGCCGGTACCCGGATTGCCGGTGAAGCACATGTGCAGGGATGGCGGCTGCGCGTCGAGGCCGAGCTGCTTGCGCGCCTTGGACACCAGCAGCAGCGCGGCGATCTCGCGGATGCGCTGCTTGACCGGCGCGAGGCCGATCAGTTCGCGGTCGAGCTGGTCGAGCACCGGCATCACATCGGCCTCGCGCAGCAGCGCGTGCAGGTCGATCCGTGCGTCGGCGGACGTCGTGGGGAGGTCGTCGGCCATCAGTAGCGCTCGCCTTCGGGCCGCGCCGCGGCGTAGCCCTGCACCGTGTAGCGCAGGCTGCGGCCATCGACTTCCTGGCGCACCAGGCCGAAACCCGGTTCCTCCGCGGGGCGCTGGACGAGGAAGCTCATCGCGATCGATTCGACGCCGCGCGTCGAGTCGAAGGCCATCAGGCGGATGTAGTGCCGGGGGAAGGTCTTGCGGCAGCTGCGCACTTCCATCAGCACGCCGGCGGCGTCGTTCAGATCGAACATCGGCATGCCGAACATTTCCCAGTAGGTGTTGCGCGGATGCGGATCGTCGGTGTGCTCGACGCTCCAGGCATAGCCCTGGCGCAGGCCGTATTCGATCTGTGCGCGGATCTCGGCGTCGTTCAGGTCCGGCAGGAAGCCGAACTGGCCCTGGGTGATGCGGCCGGCGGGATTGGTCATCATGCTTTGGTCTCCTAGGCGGCGGTGGCGGTCGGCACGTAGTCGCTCGAATCGGTCGGCGTGTAGTTGAAGCTGATCTCGCCCCAGGTATCGAGCGCGGCCCTGAGCGGCGCGCACCAGCGCGCGGCCTGCTGCAGGATGTCCGGGCCTTCGCGGGCGATGTCGCGGCCTTCGTTGCGCGCCTTGACCATCGCCTCCAGCGCGACGCGATTCGCGGTCGCGCCGGCCTGGATGCCCTGCGGATGGCCGATCGTGCCGCCGCCGAACTGCAGGATCACGTCGTCGCCGAACAGGTCGAGCAGCTGGTGCATCTGGCCGGCGTGGATGCCGCCGGACGCGACTGGCATCACCTTCTTCGTGTCGGCCCAGTCCATGTCGAAGTACAGGCCGCGCGGCAGGTCGATCTTCGTGTAGCTGTCGCGGCAGACGTGGTAGTAGCCCTGCACGGTCAGCGGGTCGCCTTCGAGCTTGCCAACCGCGGTGCCGGCGTGCAGGTGGTCGCAGCCGGCCAGGCGCAGCCACTTGGCGATCACCCGGAACGATACGCCGTGGTTCTTCTGGCGCGTGTAGGTGCCGTGGCCGGCGCGGTGCATGTGCATCAGCATGTCGTTGCGGCGGCACCACTCGGCCATCGACTGGATCGCCGTCCAGCCGATCACCAGATCGACCATGACGATGACGCTGCCGAGCTGCTTGGCGAACTCGGCGCGCTCGTACATCGCCTCCATCGTGCCGGCGGTGACGTTGAGATAGCTGCCCTTGACCTCGCCGGTCGCGGCGGATGCCTTGTTCACCGCGTCCATCACGTAGAGGAAGCGGTCGCGCCAGTGCATGAAGGGCTGCGAGTTGATGTTCTCGTCGTCCTTCATGAAGTCGAGACCGCCCTTGAGGCCCTCGTAGATCACGCGGCCGTAGTTGCGGCCGGACAGGCCCAGCTTGGGCTTGGTCGTCGCGCCCAGCAGCGGGCGGCCGAACTTGTCGAGACGCTCGCGCTCGACGATCAGCCCGGTCGGCGGACCCTTGAAGGTCTTCACGTAGGCCACCGGGATGCGGATGTCCTCCAGCCGGGCGGCCTTGAGCGGTTTGAACGAGAACACGTTGCCGATCAGGCTCGCGGTCATGTTGGCGATCGAGCCCTCCTCGAACAGGATCAGGTCGTAGGCGATGAAGGCGAAAAACTGCTCCGGGTTGTTCGGCACCGGATCGACGCGGTAGGCCTTGGCGCGGTAGCTGTCGCAGGCGGTCAGGCGGTCGGTCCAGACCACGGTCCAGGTCGCGGTCGAGGACTCGCCGGCGACGGCCGCCGCGGCCTCTTCCGGGTCCACGCCGGCCTGCGGCGTGATGCGGAACAGGCAGATCACGTCCGTGTCCCTGGGTTCGTAGTCGGGCTGCCAGTAGCCCATCTGCTTGTACTTGAGGACGCCGGCGTCGTAGCGGCGGCGCGGCAGGTCGGGCTTGTTCATGCGCGGGTCTCACAGGAGGTGCGCGGCCATGCTATGGGGGGTATAGTTCAGTGACTATTCAGAATTTATGACCCACTAGTTAAGTGTTTACTTAATGCTGCACGTCACCATCCGCCAGCTGCAGGTCTTTGCGACCGTCGCGCGCCATCTGAGCTTCGCGCGCGCCGCCGAGGCGCTGCACCTGACGCCGCCGGCGGTGTCGATGCAGATCCGCCAGCTGGAATCCCAGCTGGGCCTGCAGGTGTTCGACCGCAGCGGCGCCAATGTCAGCCTGACGACGGCCGGCGAGTACCTGCTGGTGCATGCGCGGCGCATGCTCGGTTCGCTCAAGGACGCCGAGAACCTGGTCGCGCGCCTGCGCCGCGTCGAGGCCGGGCGCGTCCAGGTCGGCATGCTCGGCACGGCGAAGTATTTCCTGCCGCAGCTGCTGGCCGGCTTCCTGAAAGAGCATCCGGCCGTGGAGCTGGTGCTGATCGAGGGCAACCGCCAGCAGCTCGTCGAACTGCTGCATCGCAACGAGCTGGATCTGGCGATCATGGGCCGGCCGCCGCGCGAGCTGGACACCCGAGCCGAACCCTTCGGCGTGCACCCGCTGGGCATCGTCGCCAGTCCCGAGCACCGGCTGGCGCAGGTCGAGCAAGTGGAGCCGGCGCAGCTGGCGGATCAGCCCTTCATCGTCCGTGAAAGCGGATCGGGTACGCGCATGGTCATGGAGGAATATTTCTCCCACTGGCACTTGAGTCCGCCCGTGGTCATGCGCCTGAACAGCAACGAGACGATCAAGCAGGCGGTGATGGCGGATCTCGGGCTGGGCTTCCTGTCGCTGCACACGACGGCGACGGAGCAACGCCTGGGGACGCTCCGACTGCTGCCGGTCGAGGGTCTGCCGGCGCTGCGCCACTGGCATGTCGCGCACATTCGCGCGCGTACCTTGTCACCGGCGAGCGAGGCGCTGCGCTACTACATCCTCGAACAGGGGCAGGGATTTCTCGCGCGGCAGTTCGGACCGCCGCCGCAGGGTGTGGAAGGTGCGTTCAGCCATACTTGACCAGCAGGTCCGACACCGAGTGCAGCTTGCGGATGACCTTCTCGTTGACGTCCTCGGAACAGGCTTCGACCTCGTAGGCGCAGGCCACGGTGGCGAAGAACGCGCGTTCGAGTGCCTTGCGCGCAGCGGCCATCTGCTGCAGCACCTGCTCGCAGCCTTCCTCGCGCTCGATCATGCCCTGGATGCCACGCAGCTGCCCCTCGATGCGCCGCAGGCGCGCGATCAGGGCTTGCTTGGATTCCTTGCTCGGTTCGAGTGCGGCTGCTTTCATCGGGACACCTTGGACGGCATGCGGCGAGGTGGACAGCGTGGATACCGCTAGGGGTATGATAACCCCGGTATCGAGGAGAGTTCGAAGCCGCCGGGTGCCTGCCGGCTTCGTTCCGGAGGTCGCCGCGACGGCGCCCGGATCCAACAGTAAACGATCTGGCCCGCAGGGGAAACGATGAGCATTGGCAATTTCACACCCATACCGGCCGCGCTGGGCGGCCTGATCATCGGCCTATCGGTGCTGTTGCTGATGCTCGGCGCCGGTCGCATCGCCGGTGTCAGCGGCATGCTCGGCTGCGTGCTCGGCCGGCTGCCGGCCGGCGACCGCAGCTGGCGGCTGTACTTCCTCGGCGGCCTCGTCCTCGGTGGCGTGCTGTACTCGGCATTCGCGGGGCCGGTCGGTCCGCTGCTGTCCGGTGCGCAGCAGCTGTGGCCGGCGATGCTCGGTGCGGCGCTGGTGGGTTTCGGCACGCGCATGGCCAACGGCTGCACGTCCGGTCACGGCATCTGCGGCATCTCGCGCTTCTCGGCGCGCTCGATCGTCGCGACGCTGAGTTTCATGGCCAGCGGCTTCGTGACGGTCTTCGTCGTCCGCCATCTGCTGTGAGGCCCGCGCCCATGAACGGCCGTGACGTCATTTCCCTGTTGTCGGGCACCCTGTTCGGCGTCGGTCTCGCCGTCGCCGGCATGACCGATCCGGACAAGGTCAAGAACTTTCTCGACCTTGCCGGGACCTGGGATCCTTCTCTGTCCTTCGTGATGGGTGCCGCCCTGCTGGTGGTGACACCCGGATACCGGCTGGTCTTCCGCCGGCCCTGGCCGCTGTACGCGGAAAGATTCCAGCTGCCGACCGCGACCGATCTGGACGCGCGCCTGATCGGCGGCTCGGCGATTTTCGGCATCGGTTGGGGCCTGGGCGGTTATTGCCCCGGTCCGGCGGTGACGTCCCTGTCCACGTTCAGCAGCGGCGCGCTGCTGGTGTTCCTGGCGATGGCGGCCGGCATGTTGCTGCATGACCTCACGCTCGGACAGATCGAGCGGCAGAAGGCCAGCGCCAGCTGTCCAGCAGTCTCTGGCTGATTCGGGCGGGATGGCCGGCCGCTGACAAGCCCCGATCAGGTTCAAAGTCTGTCATGCCCGCGTAGGCGGGCATCCCGTCTTCTTGGCAGCATTCCTGGATTCCCGCTTTCGCGGGAATGACCTTAGATGACTCGCCCTATACGCCAGCGAGTTTGTCGAGATAACGCTCGGCGTCGAGCGCGGCCTGGCAGCCGGTGCCGGCGCTGGTGATCGCCTGACGATAGACGTGATCCATCACGTCGCCGGCGGCGAACACGCCGGGGACGCTGGTTGCCGTGGCGTCGCCGTCGGTGCCGGACTTCACCTTCAGGTAGCCGCCGTTCATCTCCAGCTGGCCTTCGAACAGGCCGGTGTTCGGCGAATGGCCGATGGCGATGAACACGCCCTTGAGCGCGATCTCGCGCGTCGCGCCGGTCTTGAGGTTCTTCACGCGCATGCCGGTCACGCCGCTGGCGTCGCCGAGTACCTCGTCGAGCGACGAGTCCCAGATGATCTCGACCTTGCCCTCGGCCGCCTTCTTGAACAGCTTGTCGTGCAGGATCTTCTCGCCCTTGAACCTGTCGCGGCGGTGCACGATGGTGACCTTGTTGGCGATGTTCGCCAGGTACAACGCTTCCTCGACCGCGGTGTTGCCGCCGCCGATCACGGCCACGTCCTGGCCCTTGTAGAAGAAGCCGTCGCAGGTCGCGCAGGCGGACACGCCCTTGCCGCGGAAGGCCGTCTCGCTTTCCAGCCCCAGATACTTCGCGCTGGCGCCGGTGGCGACGATCAGGGCATCGCAGCTGTACTCGCCCTGGTCGCCCTTGAGGCGGAACGGACGGGTCTTCAGATCGACCGCGTTGATGTGGTCGTAGATGAACTGCGTCTCGAAGCGCTCGGCGTGCTTCTGCATGCGCGCCATCAGGTCCGGTCCGAGCAGGCCGTGCACGTCGCCGGGCCAGTTATCGACCTCGGTGGTCGTCATCAGCTGCCCGCCGACTTCCAGGCCGGTGATCATCACCGGCTTGAGATTGGCGCGCGCTGCATAGACCGCAGCGGTGTAGCCGGCAGGGCCGGAGCCGAGAATGATCAGGCGGTGGTGGGTCATGATTTCGTGAGACGTGAGACGTGAGACGTGAGACGTGAGACGTGAGACGTGAGACGTGAGACGTGAGACGTGAGACGTGAGACGTCGTGAGGGCGAGGAGTGAGACGTCTCACGTCTCACCCCTCGCGTCTCACAGCTTTACAGCTTCTCTGCGTTTTTGGCGAGATATTCGGCGACGCCTTCGGTCGTGGCCTTCATGCCGGCATCGCCCTTCTTCCAGCCGGCCGGGCAGACCTCGCCGTGCTGTTCGGTGAACTGCAGCGCGTCGATCAGGCGCAGCGCCTCATCGACGTTGCGGCCCAGCGGCAGGTTGTTGACGGTCGCGTGCTGCACGATGCCCTTCTGGTCGATCAGGAACGTCGCGCGGAAGGCGACGCTGTCCTGGTGCTCGACGCCGAAGGCGCGGGTGATCTCGTGGTTGACGTCGGCGACCAGCGGGAACCGGACCGGCCCGATGCCGCCCTTGTTCACCGGCGTGTTGCGCCAGGCGAAGTGCGAGAAGTGGCTGTCGATCGACACGCCGATGACCTGCACGTTGCGCGCCTCGAACTCCTTGATGCGGTGGTCGTGGGCGATGATCTCGGACGGGCAGACGAAGGTGAAGTCGAGCGGGTAGAAGAACAGCAGGACGTACTTGCCCTTGTAGTCCGACAGCTTGATGTCCTTGAAGCTGCCGTCGGCCATGACGGCGGTGGCCTTGAAGTCGGGGGCGGCGCGGTTGACCAGAGTGCTCATCGTGATTTCCTAAGGGGCTGTGTGAACTGCGTGTGTGAGAATGTCGGCGCAGGCGAACCACCGGCCTGCGAACGGCGTGCATCCTACGAAGGCGGATTCGATAGGTCAAAGCATTTTTCTTGATGCGGGCCATAGACGCGCCCAATGGCTGGAAGTCCTGCGCGACGGGTTGCGCTGTCACGCAGTTTTCATCTCTTGTTCATACACTCACACTGTTTTCTAATGAGATCATGTCGATGCAGGGCAAGTTGATCCTCGTCGTCGAGGATGAGGCGCCGATCCGCGAGATGCTGCGCTTCGCCTTGAACCGGGCGGAGTTCCAGGTCATGGAAGCGTCCTCGGCCCAGGATGCGCGGCTGCGCATTGCCGAGGCACGGCCCGACCTGATCCTGATGGACTGGATGATGCCGGGCACGTCCGGCGTCGAGTTCACCCGCGAACTGAAGTCCCAGCCGGCGACACGCGACATTCCGGTGATCATGGTCACCGCGCGTGCCGAGGAAGAGGACAAGGTGCGCGGTCTCAACATCGGTTGCGACGACTACGTCTCCAAGCCGTTCTCCTACCCGGAACTGATCGCACGCATCCAGGCGGTTCTGCGTCGCGCGCTGCCGGGCGGCGCCGATGAACGACTGACCATCAACGGTCTGGAGGTCGATGCCGCGAGCCAGCGTGTCACCGCGCGCGGTCAGCCGGTGAAGCTCGGACCCACCGAGTACCGCCTGCTGCACTTCTTCGTCAGTCATCCCGAGCGCGTCTATACCCGCGAGCAGGTGCTGGACCGGGTCTGGGGGCAGAACGTCTATGTCGAGGAGCGCACCGTGGACGTGCACATCCGCCGCCTGCGCAAGGCTCTGGAGCCGTTCGGCTATGACGCGATGATCCAGACGGTGCGCGGGTCGGGCTACCGGTTCTCGGACAAGGTCTGAGCGCGATGTCGGACCGGCCGCAGCGCGCCGTGCAGCCGGTCGGGATGGCCGCAGCGCCGCCGCCCGCGCCGGTACTCGAATCCAGGGCGTATTACTGGCGGCGCGAGCTGATTCATCTGGCCGGTTGGGCGATGCTCGGCGGCGGTCTGGGCTGGTTGGCCGACCGGCCGGCCGGCGGCCTTGCGGTGACCTTCGGTCTGTACGCGCTTGCACACACCCGGCGGCTGATCCAGCTGCGCGTGTGGCTGCAGCGGCCCAAGAGCCTGCATCTCCCGGACGCCGGCCGTCTGTGGGGCGAAGTCTTCGACGGCCTGCATGACTTGCAGCGCAAGAACCGCAAGAAGAAGAAGAAGCTCGCGGCGATGCTCGCGGAGTTCCAGGCCTCCACCGCAGCCCTGCCCGACGGTGCGGTGGTGCTGACGCCGAGCGGCGAGATTTCCTGGTTCAACAGCGCGGCGCGCACCCTGCTGGGCCTGCGGCCGCATCAGGACTACGGCATCCGCATCGCCAACCTGATCCGCCACCCGACGTTCTCCGAGTATCTCGAAAAAGGCGATTTCGGCGGCGAGGTCGAGGTGCCTTCGCCGGTCAATCGCGGCAAGACCCTGGCGCTGCGTATCATCCCCTACGGCCGCGAGCAGAAGCTGCTCATCGCACGCGATGTCTCGGAGCGCCAGCTGCTCGATGCGGCACGCCGCGACTTTGTCTCCAACGCGTCGCACGAGCTGCGCACGCCGCTGACGGTGCTGCGCGGCTATCTCGACATGATGGAGCAGGATGCGCAGGGCAATGGCGTGCTCAAGCCCTGGGCCGCGCCGATCGGGGAGATGCGCAGCCAGGCGCTGCGCATGGAGTCGCTGGTCAGCGACATGCTCAAGCTCGCCCGGCTGGAGGCGGGGCGCACGCAGATGCGCGATCACGCAATCAACGCGCCGGCGCTGATCCGGCGTGCCGTCGAGGATGCGCGGCAGCTCTCCAAGGGGCAGCACCGCTTCGAGGTGCAGATCGACGAGCGCCTGCAGCTCACCGGCGGCGAGACCGAGTTCCAGAGCATCGTCGGCAATCTGCTCAGCAACGCCGTGCGCTATACCGCGCCGGGCGGCGTGATCCGTGTCAGCTGGGCGGAACGTCCCGGCGAGGGGGTCTGCCTGAGCGTGGCCGACAGCGGCATCGGCATCGCGCCGGCCGACATTCCGCGCATCACCGAGCGCTTCTACCGCGTCGATGTCGGCCGTTCGCGTGCCAGCGGTGGCACCGGCCTGGGCCTGTCGATCGTCAAGCACGCGCTCGAGGCCTTCGACAGCGAACTGCAGATCGACAGCGAACTGGGTGTCGGCAGCACGTTCAGCTGCGTGTTCCCCGTGCACCGGATGAATCGCAGCGCCGAAGTCGCAACCGCATCGGACGAGAGCCGGCACAAATAGGAAGCCCCGGACGGTGCCGGGGCTCCGCAGCGACCATCCGCGGCCTTCAGCCGAAACGACCCGTGATGTAGTCCTCGGTCTGCGACTGCCGCGGCTTGGTGAAGACCTGGTCGGTGGTGCCGAACTCGATCAGCTCGCCGAGGTACATGAACGCCGAGTAATCGGACGCGCGCGCTGCCTGCTGCATGTTGTGCGTGACGATCGCGATCGTGTAGTCCGCCTTGAGCTGGTAGATCAGTTCCTCGATCTTGGCGGTCGAGATCGGGTCGAGCGCCGAGGTCGGTTCGTCGAGCAGCAGGACCTGCGGGCGCACCGCGATCGAGCGCGCGATGCACAGGCGCTGCTGCTGGCCGCCGGACAAGCCCAGGCCGCTGGCATTGAGCTTGTTCTTGACTTCGTCCCACAGCGCGGTGCGCTTGAGCGCGTCTTCGACGCGGTCGCTCATTTCCGACTTCGGGATCTTCTCGTACAGGCGGATGCCGAAGGCGATGTTGTCGTAGATCGACATCGGGAACGGCGTCGGCTTCTGGAACACCATGCCGACACGCGCGCGCAGCAGGTTGAGGTCGAACTTGGGATCAAGGATGTTCTGGCCGTCGAGCAGGACCTCGCCTTCGGCGCGCTGACCGGGATAGAGGTCGTACATTCGGTTGAGCGTGCGCAGCAGCGTTGACTTGCCGCAGCCGGACGGACCGATGAACGCGGTGACCATGCGGTCGTGCAGCGGCAGCGAGATCGACTTCAGCGCATGGTGCTGGCCGTAGTAGAAATTCAGATTGCGTACCGACACCTTTTCGCGCAGTTGGGCAGGTCGGTTGCCGCTGCTCATCGCGTCGGCGAGGTCCAGGGTCGGGCGCTCTTTCATGGCGGTCATGGCGTTGGCCGTGGTGGTTTGCATTTCGTTCATCGCTCGGAGGCCTTCACGGAGGACAGCGATCGGGCAATGATGTTGAGGGCCAGTACGGTCAGCGTGATCAGAAGCGCGCCGACCCAGGCGAGCCGCTGCCAGTCCTCGTAGGGCGACAGCGCGAACTGGAAGATGACCACCGGCAGGTTGGCCATCGGCGCATTCATGTTGGTGCTCCAGAACTGGTTGTTCAGAGAGGTGAACAGCAGCGGCGCGGTTTCGCCGCTGATGCGTGCCACCGCGAGGATCGTGCCGGTGATCAGGCCGGCCCGTGCCGCGCGGTAACACACCTGCTGGATCACGAGCCAGCGCGGCGCACCGAGCGCAGACGCCGCCTCGCGCAGGCTGTCGGGCACCAGCAGCAGCATGTCCTCGGTCGTGCGCACCACCACCGGCATCACCAGGATCGCCAGGGCGACGCAGCCGGCCCAGGCCGAGAAATGGCCCATCGGCTTGACCATGATCTCGTACACGAACAGGCCGACGACGATCGACGGCGCCGACAGCAGCACGTCGTTGATGAAGCGGACGGTGGTGGTCAGCTTGGTGTTGCGGCCGTATTCGGCCATGTAGGTGCCGGCGAGGATGCCGAGCGGCGTGCCGATCAGCGTGCCGACGATGGTCTGGATCAGGCTGCCGGAGATGGCGTTGAGCAGCCCGCCGTCGCTGCCCGGCGGCGGCGTCATCTGCGTGAAGACGTGCGTGGTCAGGCCGCCGAAGCCCTTGACGAACAGCGTCGCCAGGATCCAGGTGAGTGCGACCAGCGCCGAGAGCGCGGCAATGCTCGAAAGAACCATCGCCACCTTGTGTGCGCGCTTGCGGCGCGCGTACAGCGTCAACATGGCGGTGTCCATCAGCTGCCCTCCCTCTGCTTGAGTCGCAGCAGCAGATAGCGGGCGGCGGCAAGGACGATGAACGTGATCATGAACAGGATCAGGCCCAGCGCGATCAGCGACGAGGTGTACAGCACGCCGTCGGCCTCGGTGAACTCGTTGGCGATGCTGGCCGAGATCGTCGTGCCGGGAGCGAGCAGCGAGGACTTGATGCGGTGTGCGTTGCCGATGACGAAGGTCACCGCCATGGTTTCGCCCAGCGCGCGGCCCAGGCCGAGCATCACTCCGCCGATCACGCCGGTGCGGGTGTAGGGCAGCACGACGTAGCGCACGACCTCCCAGGTGGTGCAGCCCAGGCCGTAGGCGGACTCCTTGAGCATCGGCGGCACGGTCTCGAACACGTCGCGCGTGATCGCGGTGATGAAGGGCAGCACCATGATGCTCAGGATCAGGCCGGCGGTGAGCACGCCGATGCCGTAGGGCGGTCCGGCGAACAGGGTTTCGAGGACCGGGATGCCGTCGGTGAGCTGGATCAGGGCAGGCTGGATCCATTGCTGCAGGATCGGCGCCAGCACGAACAGGCCCCAGATGCCGTAGATGATACTGGGAATGCCGGCGAGCAGCTCGACGGCGATGCCGATCGGCCGCTTGAGCGGACGCGGGCAGAGTTCGGTCAGGAAGATGGCGATGCCGATACTCAGCGGCACGCCGATCAGCATCGCGATCAGCGAGGTTACGATGGTGCCGTAGATTGGCGCGGCGGCACCGAACGTCTCGGTGACCGGATTCCAGGATTCGGTGTACAGGAAGGGCAGGCCGAAGGTCTTGAGCGCCGGCCAGGCGCCCTCGATCAGCGCCACGATCACGCCGCCGAGCAGCACCAGGACGGCGATCGCGGCGATGCGGGTCAAGGAGCGCAGCACCGCGTCGAGTACGCGATTGCGGCGCACGACGGACGAGTCGGCCAGGGACGTCAGGGTGTCAACGGCAGCGTTCAAGCAATCCCCCGCAGCGTTGCAGTAGTCGGTATGGTATTCGCAAGTGCCCCTGAACAGGAAACGGGCGCGATGGCCCGTTTCCTGTCCCGGCGATCAACAGCTTACTTCCAGATCGGGTTGCCCGACGCGTCCTTGATCTCGTTGGCCCAGGTCTTCTCGACCATCGCGACGACCGACTGCGGCATCGGGATGTAAACCAGTTCCTCGGCCATCGGGCCGCCCTTCTCGTAGGCCCACGCGAAGAACTTGAGCGCGGCCAGCAGGTCGGCCGGATTCTTCGGCTGCTTGTGCACGAGGATGAAGGTCGCGGCGGTCATCGGCCAGCTCTCGGCGCCCGGCTGGTCGGCGAGCACCAGGGCATAGCCCGGAGCCTTCGACCAGTCGGCGTTCGCGGCCGCGGCCTGGAAGGTCGCCATCGACGGGCTGACGATCTTGCCGTCCTTGTTGACCATCCGCGTGTACGTCATCTTGTTCTGCTTGGCGTAGGCATACTCGACGTAGCCGATCGCGCCCTTGGTCTGGGTGACCATGTTGGCGACGCCCTCGTTGCCCTTGGCGCCGATGCCGACTGGCCACTGCACCGAGGCCTCGACGCCGACGTTGACGCGCCAGTTGTTGCTGACCAGGCCGAGGTAGTAGGTGAAGTTGTAGGTGGTGCCCGAGCCGTCCGAGCGGTGGACGACGGCGATCGGGGCCTTGGGCAGGTTCACGCCCGGGTTGAGCTTGGCGATGCGCTCGTCATTCCACTTGCTGATCTTGCCGTAGAAGATGTCGGCCAGCGTCGGGCCGTCCAGCACCAGCTGGTCGGGGCCGATGCCATCGAGGTTGACCACCGGCACGATCGCACCCATCACCATCGGGAACTGCGTCAGGCCATTCTCGACGAGTTCCTTGGGCGGCAGCGGCTTGTCCGAGGCGCCGAAGGTCACGGTCTTTTCCTTGATCTGCTTGATGCCGCCGCCGGAACCGATCGACTGGTAATTGAGGCCGATACCGGTTTCCTTCTTGTAGGCGTCGGCCCACTTGGAATAGATCGGGTACGGAAAGGTCGCGCCCGCGCCGGAGATGTCGGCGGCGAAGGCGCCGGTGGCGCACGCGGCCAGGGTGGCCGCCGAAACGGCGCGCACGAGGGTGTTGCGGAAGATGGACACTGGGTTCTCCTGAGTCATGAGGTCACAACGGGTGGCGAGCTTAGGGGAATCACTTTGCAGTTTCGTTGCAAGGGTGCCGCCCGTCCGCGCCGGCTCATCGTCAGCGAACGGTCATGGAGATGTCATGCAACGGTCATCATCTTGGCACAGGCTCGCAGCCGGCCTCACCGTCAGGCCGGCGTGCTCTGCCGATTGGAAGCGGGCCGGCAAACTGTCATAGTTTCGACAATCCTCGGCCCGCACGGCCGATACTGCGAGGAATCGACGATCGTCATGGACAAGCAGAGTCTGCGTCAGCACATCTCCAGTCAGTTCAACGCCGAACTGGAGGACGTCCGTCAGAGGGTCTTGGCGATGGGAGGCGCAGTCGAGCAGCAGA
The DNA here is from genome assembly GCF_040066175.1 of Fontimonas sp. SYSU GA230001. Taxonomy (NCBI): domain Bacteria; kingdom Pseudomonadati; phylum Pseudomonadota; class Gammaproteobacteria; order Nevskiales; family Nevskiaceae; genus Fontimonas; species Fontimonas sp. SYSU GA230001. Next base: position 39,235 of record NZ_JBEAAM010000001.1, on the reverse strand, counting down.
TCGTCGATGCCACCGAGGCGCTGATGTCGCTCGACGCCGACATGGCCGAGCGCGTGATCACCAACGATCATCGCATCAATCAGTTCGAAGTGTCGATCGACGAGGAGTGCTCGCGCATCCTCGCGCGCCGGCAGCCCACGGCCAGCGACCTGCGTCTGGTGTACTCGGTGATCAAGACCATCACCGACCTCGAACGCATCGGCGACGAGGCGCGCAAGATCGCGCGCATGGCCAGCGACCTGGCTTCGCAGGAACGTATGCACGAGCAGTTCCGCGAGGTGCAGCACCTGTCGCGTCAGGTGACGGCGATGGTGCATGGCGCGCTCGACGCGTTCGCCCGCATGGATGCCGACGCGGCCCTCGCCGTTGCCAGGCAGGACCGTGACGTGGATCGGGAATACGAAGCGCTGATCCGCCAGTGCATCACGTTCATGATGGAGGATCCGCGCACGATCCGCCGCGTCATGGACATCATCTGGTGCGTGCGCTCGCTTGAGCGCATCGGCGATCACGCGAAGAACATTTCCGAGTACACGATTTATTTCGTGATGGGCAAGGATGTGCGTCACCTGTCCATCGAGGCTGCCGAAAAGGAGATCCACGGCTGATCGGCTGGCATCGGGGCAGACGGTGAAGTTCCTCGGCCTGTGCGGCGTCGTGATCGTGGCTGTCCTCGTCGGTGCCTGCGCGAGGACACCGGTCCGTCACTACGACGGTGCGCCGCGACCGGCCGCCGAGGTCGCGACGGTTCTCGTGCCGGAAGCGCTGGAAGTGGCGGCGATCGACGGTCGCGAAGTCCGCGGCGCCAGCGGCCTGATGCGCGGTGGCGAGCTTCGGCTCGAACTGCTGCCGGGGCGGCATGAGCTGCTGGTGTTCTATCGCGAGATCTGGCAGCGCGGGGGTGAGCACGACACGCTCAGGTCCGATCCCGCACTGTTCGTGTTCGACGCGACGGCCGGGCGCCGCTATCGCCTCGACTACGTTCGCCCGCGGCGCTATGAGGAAGCCCTGGCGCTCAGCCGGCAGTTCCAGGGCTGGGTCGAGGACGAGGCGACCGGACTGCGCGTCGAGTCCCGCGCCAGCGGCCTCGAGTTCCGGAAAGGGCTGGTCGCCGGCCTGACCGGTGACAGCAGCCTGGTGCGCACCGCGCCGGCGGTGACCGGCCCCGCTGCCACCGAGTCGCCTGCCGTTCATTCGGAAGGCGACTGGTTACCCCTGATGAAGGGCTGGTGGAATCAGGCCAGCGCCGAGGAACGGCGGGAATTCCTGCGCTGGATCGGGCAGCGGCCGGCCAGTGCCGGCGAGTGAGCTGCGCCCTCTCCGGACACGCGAGCCGGCTGTCACGCAAGCGTCATCTGCGCGACAAACAAACGTCACGACGCCTGCACATACTTCGCGCCGGTTGCACAACGCTCGTTGATGCGGCGCGCCGGCAGCGGGAGATCCGCAGGGGTGCCGCGCGCTGCGATCCATCCGTATCTCTCTACCTAACTGTCTAGGAGTGTTTTTGTGAAGAAGACTCTGCTTGCGATCGCTGTGGGGGCGACGTTCATGGCGCCGGCGGCTGCGTTCGCCGCACCGAAGGTCTATGGCAAGTTCATGCTCGGCGTCGAAAGCGTGACCGATGAAATCGGCGCGGCGTCCACCGACGCCGATAGCGTCGTGCAGTTCAATGATGCCAACAACGCCTCGCGCCTGGGTTTCAAGGGCAGCGAAGAGCTGGGTCTGGGCGATCTCAACGCGATCTACCAGGTCGAACTGGGCATCGATCCGTTCGGCGACGAGACCGCGGGCACCGAGAAGCTGTCCCGTCCGTTTTCCGAGCGCAACACCTTCGTGGGCCTGGAAGGCGGCTTCGGCACGCTCAAGTTCGGTTTCTATGACACGCCGGTCAAGGATATCGGTGCCAAGGTCGATCAGTTCAACGACTACACCTATGGCGACATCACGGTGTTCATGGCGGGCGAAACGCGCAACAAGAACCTGGTCCAGTACATCTCACCGAAGTTCGCCGACATGTTCAGCTTCTCGCTGACCGCGCAGGCCGGCGAAAACCGCACCGCCTCGGATGACGCCGCGGACAACGAAAAGAGCATCGGCGACACGTTCTATGCCGCCGCGATGTTCGAGAGCCAGTACGTGGACGTGGGCCTTGCCTACGCCGGCAATGAGCACGCCTCGCTCAAGCTCGACGGCAAGCCGGTCGGTATCGACATTCTGCGCCTGACCGCGATGGTCAAGCCGATCAAGGATCTGGAACTGGGTGTGCTGGTCCAGACCGCCGAAGCGGTCGAGCAGGACCAGACCGACGGCACGACCAAGTTCTCCGATCTCAAGGACACCAGCTGGCTGTTGTCCGCCGGCTACACGATGGATGCATGGAAGTTCAAGGGCCAGTACGGCCAGACCGAGGGCGACCAGACCGACAAGAAGCGCAAGAGCCTGTCGGTCGGTGTCGATTACAAGCTCAGCAAGGCCTTCGTCACGCAGGCCTACTACAACAGCTACACCGATGAAGCCGTCGGCGGTGGTGATGACCTGACGACCGACGCGATCGGTCTCGGACTGGTGTTCAGCTTCTGAGCCGCAACAACAAGCTGTAGTGAAACGCCAGGAGCCCGGCCCAGTGCCGGGCTTTTTTTCACGCATCCTGCGCAAGCCGGGGCCATCCCTGGCCCCGACGTTCAAAACCAGCTTCCTGCGGGATCGAGACCGCGTTCATGTCCGGTATGGCTGCCGTTGCACTACACTTCGCGCCCTCATGCCGCACCGCCGCCGATTTCCTTTCCGGACCCTCGTGCTGTCCGTGCTGATCCTCGTGCTCAGCGCCGGGCTCGCATTGCTCAGCGTCCACCTTCTCGGCCTCGACCGCGAGATCCGCAACCGCTTCGCCGGTGCGCGCTGGGCGCTGCCGGCACAGGTGTACGCGGCGCCGTTGGAGCTCTATGCCGGGTCGAAGCTGGGAACGATCGACCTGATCCACGAACTGGGCCGGCTCGGCTACCGCGAGGATCCCCACCTGTCCGGCACTGGCACCTACCGGCCGCTGCGCGACCGCATCGATGTGCGCGTGCGTCCGTTCCGGTTCTGGGACGGCGCGCAGCCGGAGCAGACGCTCGCCGTGGGCTTCGATCGCGGCGCGATCGTGTCCATCCGGAGACTCGACCGCGGCGAGAGTGCGGACATCGTGCGCCTGGATCCGATGCTCATCGGCAGCATCTACCCGAGCCAGGGCGAGGACCGTGTGCTCGTGCGTCTCGGCGAAGTGCCGTCCCTGCTGCCGGCGGGACTGGTCGCGGTCGAGGATCGTCATTTCTATTCTCATCGCGGGATCAGCCTGCGCGCGATCCTGCGTGCGTCGCTGGCCAATCTGCGCGCCGGTCACGTCGTGCAGGGCGGCAGCACGATCACCCAGCAGCTGGTCAAGAATTTTTTCCTGAGCAGTCGGCAGACCTGGCGGCGCAAGGCGGACGAGGCACTGATGGCGCTGCTGCTGGAGCGTCATTACCGCAAGGACGAGATCCTCGAGGCCTATCTCAACGAAGTCCATCTCGGCCAGGACGGCAACCGTGCCGTGCATGGCTTCGGTCTGGGCGCGCAGTTCTATTTCAACAAGCCGGTTTCCGAACTGCAGACGCACGAGATCGCGCTGCTGGTCGGTCTGGTCAAGGGCACCTCGTTCTACAACCCGCGCAAGCATCCGCAGCGCGCCAAGGAGCGCCGCGACCTGGTGCTCGGCGTGTTCCGCGACGAAGGTCTGATCGACGAGGCCACCTATCAGCAGGCCCTGGCCGCGCCGCTGGGGGTCGATGCGGGTCGCGTCGGCGGCGTCGAGCGCTATCCTGCCTTCGTCGATCTGGTCCGGCGCCAGCTGCGTGGGCAGTACCGTGACCAGGATCTGACCGACGAAGGTCTGCGCATCTTCACGACCTTGGACCCGCGCGCGCAGGAGGCGCTGGAACGCAATCTGGTGGACACGCTCCCCGAGCTGGAGAAGGCACGCAAGCTCAGGCCCGGCACGCTCGAAGGTGCCGGCGTGATCACCAGCGTGGACGGCGGTGAAGTGCTGGCGCTGGTCGGGGGCCGTGATGTCCGCTATCCCGGCTACAACCGCGCCCTCGATACGCAGCGGCCGATCGGCTCGCTGGTCAAGCCGTTCGTCTATCTGGCCGCGTTGGAGCGGCCGGGCGAGTTCGCGCTGTCCACGATCCTGCCCGACGAGCCGATCGAGCTGCGCATGCCGCACGGTCAGCTCTGGTCGCCGAACAACTACGACAAGCAGTTGCACGGGCCGCAACCGCTGTATCGGGCACTGGCGCAGTCGCTGAACCTGCCGACCGTGCACGTCGGCCTGCAACTCGGCCCCGAGCAGGTGCTGCGCACTCTGCGGCGCGCCGGCTACGACGGCGACGCGCAGGCGCTGCCATCGATGTTCCTCGGTGCGATCGGCATGGCGCCGCTCAAGGTCGCACAGATGTATGCGACGCTGGCGGCCGGCGGATTCCAGGCGCCGCTGTCGGCGATCCGCGAGGTGCAGACCAAGGACGGCGAGCCCCTGTCGCGCTTCCCGATCCAGGTCAAGCAGTCCTTGCCGGAAGGGCCGGTGTACCTGGTGGACTGGGGGCTGCGCCAAGTGGTCGCGCAGGGCACCGGGCGTGGCGTCTATGCGAGCCTGCCAGCGGACGTCGTGGTCGCCGGCAAGACCGGCACCACGGACGACTACCGCGACAGCTGGTTCGCGGGCTTCTCGGCGGATCGTGTGACGGTGGTGTGGGTCGGCCGCGACGACAACCAGCCCACCGGCCTGTCTGGCTCGACGGGTGCGTTGCCGATCTGGGCGCGCGTGATGCGCGATCTCGGCGTGCAGAGCTTCGATCCGGTCGAGCCCGCCGATATCGAGATGGTGCTCGTCGATCCGCAGACCGGGCTGCGCGCCGACGACAACTGCCCCGGCGCGGTGTCGATGCCGTACCTGCGGGGCTGGGCGCCGGCCGACTGGGCGCCATGCGCAGCGAGTCCTTCCGGTCCGCTGCAGTGGCTGCGCGACATCTTCGGCTGATTTCCGCCCGCGTGCCGACGACTGCCGGAAGTCGTCGGCCAACCCGCTACACTAGCGTGGTGAACAAGAACACGTTCGAACCGCGCGGCGCCACCGTCGCCGCGCTCTGCGCCGTGGTGCTGGCTCTGGCCGGCTGTGCGTCCACCTCCGGGCAACGCCGTGTCTGGTCACCGCCCGAATCCCAGGGATCGGTGCGGCCCACACCGAGCCCACGTCCGCTCGAAGCCGGGCCGATTGTCGAGCAGCCGCAACCGCAGCCGGGCGTGCAGCCCCTGCCGGACTTTCCGCGCAGCGCCGAGGAGGTCAGCGGCAGCGCCGTCACCGCGCTCATGCGGCAGGCGCGCAGCGCCCTGGATGCCGGGCAGCCTGCGCAGGCGGCTTCGGCTCTGGAACGCGCCTTGCGCATCGAGCCGCGCAACTACTTCGTCTGGTCCCTGCTGGCGAAGACTCATCTGACCCAGGGCAATTACGCTCAGGCCGACAGCGTCGCCGGCAAGTCCAATGCGCTGGCACGCGGCAACGTGTACGTCGAACTGGAGAACTGGCGCACGATCGCCGCGGCGCGGCAGGCGCAGGGCGACGCGGCCGGCGCCGAGGACGCCTCGTCGCGCGCCCAGGAGCTGGAGCGCTGGCTGGCGGAGCGCGCGCCGCAGTGAGTGCCGGTGCGCGCGCTCAGGCCGGCCCGGCGGCAGACCTGCTGGGCCCCGCCGGGCCGCTGTCGCGGGGAGTCACCGGATTCGCAGCGCGCCGTCCGCAGCAGCTCATGGCGGACGCGGTCGGACACGCGCTCGCCGATGGTGCGGCGCTGGTCGTCGAAGCGGGGACCGGCACCGGCAAGACTTACGCGTATCTCGTTCCGGCCTTGATGTCGGGCCTGCGCGTGGTCGTGTCCACCGGCACGCGCACCCTGCAGGACCAGCTGTTCCACCGCGACCTGCCGCGCGTGCGCGACGCGCTGGCCGTGCCGGCGCGCATCGCCCTGCTCAAGGGGCGTGCGAACTATCTGTGCTTGTACCGCATGAAGCGTGCGCGCACGCTGCCGGCGCTGCGCGGATCCTTCGACGAACTGCGCCGCATCGAGGACTGGGCGCGTTCCACGGATGCCGGTGAACTCTCCGAACTGGGCGAATTCCGCGAAGATCAGCCACTGACGCGGCAGGTCACCTCGACCGCGGACAACTGCCTGGGCAGCCGCTGCGCGGATTTCGAGCGATGTTTCGTGGCACGCGCGCGGCGCCAGGCGCAGGCGGCGGATCTGGTCGTCGTCAACCACCACCTGCTGTTCGCCGATTTCACGCTCAAGGACCAGGGCTTCGGGCAGATCCTGTCCGGCGCCGACGCGGTGATCATCGACGAGGCCCATCAGCTGCCGGAACTGGCGGCGCAGTTCTTCGGCAGCCGCGTATCCACGCGTCAGCTGCAGGAGCTGGCGCGCGACGTGCAGGTCGAGGCGCAGAACTGCGGCGACCTGCCGGCGCTGGTCGAATGCGCGCAACGCCTGTCCGGTGACGTCACCGGGCTCGAACAGTGTTTCGACACTGCGCCGGGCCGCATGACCCTGGCGCAGTTCCGCGACGGTCAGGCTGCGCGGTGGGCGATCGAGCGGGTCGGCCAGTCGCTCGATGAGATCTACCAGTTCCTGCGACCGCTGGAGGAGCGCAACGCGGAGCTCGCGGCCGCGCTCGAACGCACGCACACGCTGCGCGAACGCTGGCAGCACATCCTCGACGTCGCGCCGGTGGCCGATGCGCAGCCCGAGCGCGAAGTGCGCTGGGCCGAGGGGCTGCAACGCGGCGGTACGCTCAACTCGACGCCGATCGATCTCGCCGGCGGGTTCCAGCGCATGCGCGCGACCTATCCGGGGGCGTGGATCTTCACGTCGGCGACGCTGGCGGCCGGTGACGACTTCAGCCACTACCTGCGCGAGATGGGCCTGAGCGAGGCGCGTACCGAGCGGTTCGACAGCCCTTTCGACTATGCGCGGCAGGCGCGCCTGTACCTGCCGCGCGGTCTGCCCGATCCCAACGTCGCGGGCTATGCCGAAGCGGTGGCGGACGAAGTGCAACCGTTGATCGAGGCCGGCGGCGGCGGCACCTTCGTGCTGTGCACCAGTCATCGTGCCGTGCGCATCATTGCCGAGCGTCTGCGTGCCCGGCTGCGCCTGCACGTGCTGGTGCAGGGCGAGGCGGCGCGTTCTGCGCTGCTGGACCGGTTCGTCGCCGACGGCAACGCCGTGCTCGTCGGCACCAGCAGCTTCTGGGAAGGCGTGGACGTGCGTGGCCAGGCGCTGCGCATGGTCATCATCGACCGCCTGCCGTTCACCGCGCCCGGCGATCCCGTCTATGAGGCCAAGCTCGCCGCCATCCGCGCCCGCGGCGCTGCGCCGTTCACCGAGCTGCAACTGCCGGAGGCGATCGTCAGTCTGCGTCAGGGGATCGGCCGGCTGATCCGCGATCCGGCGGATCGCGGGCTGCTGGTGATCTGCGATCCACGCCTGACGGCAAAGCCCTACGGCCGGCGCGTGCTCGCCGCGCTGCCGGACATGCCGGTGCTGCGCGAACGGGATGCGGCGTGCGCCTGGGCGCGGACCTGCGCGCCGTCGGCGTCTTGAGCGGCATTGCCGCAGCGCGGCCGGGGCTCCCAGCTATGGCCGGCCGACGCGGAGTTCGCGGAGAATAGCGGCCCGATGAACGTCCTTGCAGTCGATACCGCGACCGAAGCCTGCTCGGCGGCACTGTCCGTCGGTGGTCATGTGCTGGCGCGGTTCGAGCGGGTCGGCCGCACGCACGGCGAGCGCTTGATGCCGATGGTGTTGGGCCTGATGGCCGAGGCCGGACTGGACTTCGCACAGCTCGACGGCTATGTCTGCGGGGTCGGGCCGGGCAGTTTCGCCGGTGTGCGCATCGGCGTCGGCTACGTCAAGGGACTGGCCTTGGCGGTGGATCGTCCCGTCGTCGGCGTGTCGTCTCTGGCGATGTTGGCGCTGCCGGTCATCCACCGCGGACATCCTCAGGTGATTGCGGCGATCGATGCGCGGGTGAACGAGGTCTATGTCGGTCACTACGCCTGCGGGCGCGACGGTCTGCCGGAAGCGCGCGGCGCGGAACGCGCCTGTGACCCGGGCCACGCGCCGGCGGCGGAGCCGGGGACGTGGGTCGGCGTCGGCAGCGGATGGGATCGCTACGAGTCGCAGTTGCGCACGGCGACGGGCGCGGCACTGCTTGCCGTCGAGCACGGCGCCTGGCCCCAAGCCGAGCACGGCCTGGCGCTGGGCCTGCCTGTGCTGCGCGCCGGGCGCGGCATACCGGCGAGCGCGCTGGTGCCTGCGTACCTGCGCGACAAGATCGCCCTGACGATCGACGAGCAGCGCGCGCTGCGCCAGCGCTGACGCGGGCGCTGGAGTAGCGGCGCCGAATCGGGCACACTGCGCGTCCTTGCGCGGACGGCGTGTTCCGCGAACGTCCATGGTGGCCCGTGCCGGCCCTCCGCGACGGCAAGCCGTGAACCCCGCCAGGCCCGGAAGGGAGCAACGGTAACGGTGATGCCGGGTGCCGGAGACCGCTGGTACGGGCCGCCGCCCAATCGCGGTTTCCAGTTGGGAGCGCCCGGTCCCCAGACGAGGCGAAGGCGCCGCGTGACTGGAAAGCGGGGACCGGAAACCGGAAACTGATGCGTATGAGCTATCTCGCACTCGCCCGCAAGTACCGACCGCGCCGCTTCGCCGACGTGATGGGGCAGGACCACGTGGTCAAGGCTTTATCGCATTCGCTGTCTGCCGACCGGTTGCATCCGGCGATCCTGCTGACCGGCACCCGCGGCGTCGGCAAGACGACCTTGGCGCGCATCGTCGCCAAGTGCCTCAACTGCGAAACGGGTGTCAGCGCCGAGCCCTGCGGCAAGTGTGCGGCCTGCAACGAGGTGGACCAGGGCCGTTTCGTCGATCTGCTGGAGATCGACGCCGCGTCGAACACCGGCGTGGACGACGTGCGCCAGCTCATCGACAACGCCCAGTACGCGCCGGCGCGCGGCCGCTACAAGGTCTATCTGATCGACGAAGTCCACATGCTGTCGAAGAATGCCTTCAACGCGCTGCTGAAGACGCTGGAGGAGCCGCCGCCCCACGTGAAGTTCATTCTCGCCACCACCGATCCGCAGAAGCTGCTGGTGACGGTGCTGTCGCGCTGCCTGCAGTTCAATCTCAAGCGTCTGCCCGTCGCGGTGATCCGCGATCAGCTCGCCAAGGTGCTGGATGCCGAGTGCGTCGGCTACGACGCCGGCGCGATCGCCGAGATCGCGCGCGCCGCCGACGGCTCGATGCGCGACGGCTTGTCTCTGGTCGATCAGGCCATCGCGTTCGCCGGCGGTGACGCGCTCAGGCGCGACGCCGTCGCCGAGATGCTCGGCACCAGCGGTCGCCAGCTCCTGTTCGAACTGCTCGGCGCGCTGGCCACGCGCAGCGGCGACGTCCTGCTCTCGTGCCTGCAGCGTCTCGAGGCGCAGGCGCCGGACTATGCGGCGCTGCTCAACGATCTCGCCGCGTACCTGCAGCGCCTGGCCGTGCTGCAGATCCTGCCCTCCGCATCGACCGAGGACGATGACCCGGCGCTGCTCGCTCTGCGCGAACGATTCACGCCCGAAGACGTGCAGCTCCACTACCAGATCGCCGTGCAGGGTCGGCGTGACCTGCCGTGGGCGCCGGATCCGCGCCTGGGTTTCGAGATGACGCTGCTGCGCATGTTCGCCTTCGTGCCGGACCCGGACCCGGCGCCGGATGCGCCGCCGGCGAGCGGGGGCGGGGCGCGCAGGACGAATGCCGGCCCCGCCGCAGCCGGTGGTCCGGCGGTCGCTGCGCCGGCCGCATCGCGCAGCGGCGCGACGACGCATCTGCCGTCCGATGCACCCTGGATGCAGCGCGTCGAGGCGCTGCGCGTCGAAGGCTTCACGCGCCAGCTCGCCCGGCACTGCGCGTGGATCGACCGTGACGGAGCGACGCTGCGCCTGAGCCTCGATCCCAAGGCGCGGCACCTGTTGCTCGAAGAGCGGCGTGCAGCGCTCGAAGAGGCCTTGTCGGAGCAGCTCGGGGAGGCGGTGCGCCTGCGCATCGAGCTGGCCGACGATGCCGCACCGCTCGATTCGCCGGCGCAACTCGCGCAGCAGCGCGAAGCCGAACGCCAGCGTGCCGCGGAGGAGGCGATTCTCGCCGACCCGGTCGTGCGCGCCTTCCGCGAACAGTTTGGTGCGCAGCTGCGCACCGGCAGTATTCACCCGCTCGACAGCTGACCGGCGCGGCGGGCCTTTGGAGAACTCACCATGAAAAGCGCCCTCGGCCAGATCATGCGCCAGGCTCAGCAGATGCAGGAGAACCTCAAGCGCGTGCAGGATCAGATCGCGCAGATGGAGATCACCGGCGAGTCCGGCGCCGGTCTGGTCAAGGTCACGCTGTCCGGCAAGCACCAGGCACGTCGCGTCGAGATCGCCGCCGAGGCCATGCAGGAAGGCAGGGAGTTCCTGGAAGACCTGATCGCCGCGGCGATCAACGATGCCGCGCAGAAGCTCGAAGAAGCCAGCAAGGCGAAGATGGCGCAGGCGACGGCGGGCATGCAGCTGCCGCCGGGGTTTGCGGGCCTGGGCTGACGGCTATTCGGCGGACATTCGCCGGCCGCGCAATGGAGCAGGGTCCCGCCATGGACGGCGTTGTCCAAGCCGGACGGGGCGAACCTCACGTCACCAGCGTCGGCGCACGTCGGCCGGTCAGTTCGCCGATGCGGCCGAGCTTTTCCGCCGCGGCGGCCAGCGGCGCGAGCGCGTCCTCCGGCCGCCAGTGCAGTGCGGTCGGGTCGCGCTCGTAACGCTCCAGATAGACGCGCAGTGTCGCGCCCTTGGTGCCGGTGCCGGACAGACGCATGACGATGCGCGCCTGATCACCGCACACGACGCGCAGTCCCTGGCCGACCGCCACGCTGCCGTCGATCCTGTCGTGGTAGCCAAACTCGTCGGCGAGTGTGACCTCGAAATCCGCCAGCGTGCGTCCCTGCAGATTCGCCAGCGAGCCCGAGAAGGCCTGCATGACGGCCTCGGCCGCGGGGCCGGCCAGTTCTTCGTAGTCGAGTCGCTGGAAATAGTGGCGGCCATGACGGCGCCAGTGCTCGTCGGCGATCTCCGCGACGGTTTTGCCGGTCAGTGCGAGCACGTTGAGCCAGGCCAGCACCGCCCACAGGCCGTCCTTTTCGCGCGCATGCGCCGAGCTGGTGCCGAAACTTTCCTCGCCGCAGATCGTCACCTGCCCCGAATCGAGCAGGTTGCAGAAGAACTTCCAGCCGGTCGGCGTCTCGAACAGGGGGACGTTCATCGCGGCGGCGACGCGGTCGGCCGCCCGCGAGGTCGGCATCGAGCGCGCGATGCCCTTGAGGCCGTCGCGGTAGCCCGGCAGCCGGGGCAGGTGAGCGGCGAGGATGGCGAGCGAGTCGCCCGGCGAGACGAAGATCCCGCGGCCGAGGATCATGTTGCGGTCGCCGTCGCCGTCGCTGGCGGCCACCAGCTGCGGCGCGCCCTCTCCGAAGGCCAGCTCGACCAGGTGCTGGCCGTGGACGAGATTCGGGTCCGGATGGCCGCCGCCGAAGTCCTCCAGCGGACTGCCGTTGAGCACTGCGGCAGGTGGCGCGCCGAGTTGCTCGACGAGTATGCGCTGTGCGTAGGGACCGGTGGCTGCGTGCATCGCGTCGAACCGCAGGCCATTGCCGCGCTTGATCCAGTCGCGCATGCGGTCGAAATCGAACAGGCTCTGCATCAGCTGCGCGTAGTCCTCGACGCAATCGACGACCTCGACCTGCATGGGCCCGACCTGCTGGGTCGTGCGCCGGTCCAGGTCGATCTCGACTTCGTCGATGCTGCGATAGCGCGTGATGCGCTTGCTGGCTCCGTAGATGCGCTCGGTCAGACCTTCGCCGGCCTGGCCACCGCCGGCGACGTTGAACTTGATGCCGAAATCACCGTCGGGCCCGGCGGGGTTGTGGCTGGCGGTGAACAGGAAGCCGCCGGCGGCGCCGAGCTTGCGGATCAGATGCGCCGCCGCCGGCGTGGACAGCAGGCCGCCCTGGCCGACGACGACGCGGGCGACGCCGTTGGCGGCGGCGATGCCGATCGCCGCACGGATCGCATCACGGTTGTGATAGCGGCCATCGCCGCCCATGACGACCGTTGCGCCCTTCAGCTCGGGCACGCAGTCGAAGATCGACTGCAGGAAGTTCTCGAGGTAGTGCGGCTGCTGGAATACCGCGACTTTCTTGCGCAGGCCGGCGGTACCGGGTTTCTGATCGAGATAAGGCTTGGTCGTGATCTCGCGGATGCTCATCGTCGGCCACTTCTCGTTGTGGAGCTGTCGAAGCCTATCTTATAGTCGGCCCATGTTGGCCAACACGCATCTGTGTCCCTGCTGCGGCAAACCGCGCCGCATCGCGCATCTCGTCGAACTCTACGAGCAGAACTACCGTCTCCTGCAGCGTCTGGTGCCCGAACTCGATGCGCCGTACCGCGAGGCGGTGTCGCGCAGCCCGAGCGACTGTCCGCTGCATCTGCAGATCGCCGAGCGCGACCGCTACACCGTGACCCTGCGCCTGAGCTACGAGTTCACCGACGAAGCCGGCGTGCGTCGTCAGCCGGATTTGTGGGTGCGGCTGTATCGCGACGCCGCAGTCGCCGAGGCCCTGGAATGCAACGAACGGCCGCCGTGGCTGGCCATCGACGAGGCCGACCCGGCGGCTCACCAGTACCTGTCGGCGCAGTGGCGGCGCAACCTGATGCTCAACAAGTGGCTGGAGTATCTGCTCGATCACGGCCATGGCTTCGGCATGGCGGAGCGGCCGCGGCTGGCCGAGTTCGCCTAGATGGCGCCGGCATCCTTGAGCAGCTGCGCGACGGCTTGGGCGATCCGCTGATAGCCCTGCGCGTTGGGGTGGATCTGATCCGACTTGAGTCCGCGCTGGCCGAGGACCTCGGGAATCACCCGCGCCTCCAGCGGAATGCGGAACTCGGCCGCGAGTTCGCCGTAAGCCGGTTCTGCGCGCAGCCCGAGCAGCCGGGGTTCCGGGACTCCGAGCAGCACGACCGGGATGCCGCGGCTGCGGATCTCGCGGATCATCTCGGCGAGGTTGGCGCGCATCGTGCCGCGGTCCTGCTGGCGCAGCATGTCGTTGCCGCCGAGGCACAGGATCACGAGATCCGGTGAGGTCGCGTCGAGCACGTCGGGCAGTCGGCGGAGTCCGGCGGCCGTGGTTTCGCCGGGGACCCCGGCATTGATCACGCGCCGGCCGACCAGCGCCTGCAGCCGTGCCGGATAGGCACGATCGGGCGTCGCGCCGGTCCCGGCGGTCAGGCTGTCGCCAAAGGCGAGGATCACGGCCTCGCTGTCCAGGCGCGGCAGCCGGGGCGTCGTGTCTCTGCAGCCGATCAGGCCGGCGACCACGACGAAGGCCACGATGGCTTGCCGCCAGCCGAACCGTGACGGCACACTGCCGCGCTCTCTCATGACGGACCTCTGCCCATGCTGCACTCGCTCGAAGATCGTATGCCACGGATCGCGGAAGAGGCGTGGGTGGCGCCCAATGCCACGGTCATCGGCGACGTGACGCTGGCGGCCGGCGCCAGCGTCTGGTTCAACTGCGTACTGCGCGGCGACACCGACCGTATCGTCGTCGGCGAAGGCAGCAACGTCCAGGACGGTTCGGTGCTGCACACCGATCCGGGGATCGTGCTGCGCGTCGGACGGGGCTGCACGGTCGGCCACATGGTGATGCTGCACGGCTGCGAGATCGGGGACGGCAGTCTGGTCGGCATCGGTGCGGTGGTGCTCAACGGGGCGCGCATCGGTGCGCAGTCCATCGTCGGCGCGCGTTCGCTGGTGACCGAGGGCAAGCAGTTCCCGGACGGTGTTCTGATCATGGGCACACCGGCCAAGGTCGTGCGCGAACTGACCGCGGCGGAGAAGCAGATGATCGCCGGCATGGGTCAGCACTATGTCGCCAACGCCGCGCGCTACCGCGCCGGCTTCAAGTCTTCTGCCTGAACTGCCTGGGGCAGGCGTAGAAGCGCTGCGTGCCGGCGCGTTCGTCCACATCGCCCCACGAGGCGGCGCCAAAACCGATTTGCACGACGGCGCAGGTCGGCAGGTCGTCGAAGCTGCAGCGCGCCAGGCGGTGCGCCAGTTCGGTCAGGCCGGGATTGTGACCGAACAGCATGACGTGGCGGTCGCGGTCGTCGAGCAGCCGCACCAGATCGAGCAGCGTTTCCGGCGAGGCGTCGTAGATGCGCGCCCGTTCTTGGATGTCACCCGCCGCGATGCCGAACGCTTCGGCGAAGATCCGGGCGGTCGTGATTGCACGTGTGGCGGGGCTGGAGACCAGGCGGTCGGGTACACCCACGGCGCGCTTGACCAGTTCCGCCATGCGCGGGGCGTCGCGCTGGCCGCGTTCGTTCAACGGTCGGTCGAAGTCATCGAGCGCGGGGAAGTCCCAGGATGACTTGGCGTGGCGCACGAGAGTCAGCAGGCGCATGGTGGATCCGACGGCTGTGCCCGGTCGGTCGTCTGGCCCTCTGCCGCGGTCGCCGGGACGTACACATCGTAGCGCGCCTGCTTGCCCCTGAGCTGGAACGCCGGTGCGCGGCCGTCGAGAAACTCGGCGTGCAGCGGGCGCTTGACGACGACGCGCTGCCGGCACGCCGCCAGTGCGGGCGCGAGCAATCCATGGGCGTCCGCGTCGGCGCCGCACAGTTCGCGCAGGATCTGCATTTCCTTCTGCGGCAGGGCGTCCTTGCCGCGATGCGGGTACATCGGATCCAGATGCACGACATCCCAGCGTTCTCCGCTGCGCAGGACCTGCCGGGCCTCGGCCTCGACGAGCCGCAGCCGGCCGGCCACGTCTGCCCAGGCGGGATCTCCGTGCAGGCTTGCGAGCGCGTCGCGCAGCAGCGCGGCGAGCAGCGGCTGGCGCTCGACCAGCGTCACCTCTGCGCCCAGCGCGGCCAGCGTGAAGCCGTCGCGGCCCAGGCCGGCCGTGGCATCGAGCACGCGCGGTGCCGACATCTTGTGCAATCCGATCGCGCGGCCGAGCAGTTGGCCGCGTCCTGCTCCGATGCGACGGCGGATCGCCGCGCCGGTCCAGTCGAGGATCAGCGGCGCGTAGCGCGGATGATGCCGGGCGACCAGTTGCAGGCCGCCGTCGCCTTCGACCAGCGCGAACGAAAAACCCCGGGCATCGCTGCCCGGGGTTTCGGAGTGCGACGCGGTCAAGTTCAGAGCTTGCTGGCGTCGAAGAAGCTCGCCATGCGCTGGGCGAGCATCAGGTCGCCCTCGATCTGCAGCTTGCCGGTCATGAACGCGGTCATGCCGTTGAGCTCGCCCTTGAGCAGCGCGACCAGATCGTCGTCTTCCATCGTGATGGTGACATCGGCGCTGGGCGACTGACCGCTGTTCACGGCGCAGGTGCCGTCCTTGATCACGGCGTGCATCGGCGTCGAGCACATGAACTGGATCGTGCAGTTCGTGCCGGAAGCTTCGTTCGGGTTGAAGGCGGTGGACAGCTTGCTGAGAAACGCTGCGGCGGACATCGGAGTCTCCGGGTCGTGAACTGAAGGATGAGTCCGGCATCCTAGCGAGCGCCCTCACCACGGGCAACTGTCGCGGAGGCCGGTGGAAACGACCGTTACCGAACCGGTGCGTCGATGTGCAGTGCGCAGCCGATGCGCCGGGCCGCGGCCGGGCTGAGCAGGATCACGTTGATGCTGCCGCGATAGATGCGTCCGCTCGCGCGCAGTTGCTCGATCGTCGCGCGATCGCGTTCGGCGTGCAGGACGACATAGTCGCGGCCTTCCGTGAATTGCGCCTGCAGAGCCTTGAACGCGCGGAATGCCGCGCCCTTGGAGGTGCCCGCGGCGGCGTCGATCTCGCGCAGGCCGAGCCAGTCCGCTGCGGCCGTCATGCCGGTGTCGCCAGCAGGAAATGGGCGCGCGCGATCGCGATGGGATGGTCCGGGTCCTTCTGCCAGCAGCGGATCATGGTCTGCGCGACGCGCAGCCCGGCGCGGGAAATCACGCATTCCGCATACGAGTCCTCCGGTCGGTTCGGCAGGAGATAGTCGATGGCGAAGTCGATGCTCTTGGGGATGCGGTCCTGGTCGATCTGCAGCAGCAGTTGCAGGATCGCGGCGTTCTCCATGAACGCGGCGGTCACGCCGCCGTGGACGGCGGGAAGTCGGGGATTGCCGATCAGGCCCGGACGAAAAGGCAGGTGCGAACGCAGCACGCCGTCGTGCAGTTCGACGCGTACGCCGAGAAAGCGGGCATACGGCACCAGTGCCACCAGTCCGTCGCAATCGTGGTGTTCGCGCGCCGCACGCCGCGCCTGGGCCGCGGCGCTCACCGCGGTGCCTCGGGCGCGGGCCGCCGCTGCGTGCGCATGAAGACCGACTGTGAAACGGCGATCGGTTCGCTGCGATCGTCCTGCCAGACCGTGGCGCGCGCAAAGGCGATGCTGGCGGTCAGCCGGTAACACTGCGCGAGGCAATGGACGTCGAGTCCGCGACGGCCGGCGCGCAGGTAGTCCATGCGCAGATCCAGGGTCGCGATCGGCTCCAGGCGTTCGATGCGCGCCATCACTGCGGCACCGCAGGCGGAATCGACCAGCGTCGTGACGATGCCCGGATGGATCAGGCCGCGTTCGGCGTCGCCGATCCAGTCCTCGCGGAACGGCAGCCGGACCTCGGCCCCGCTGGCATCGAGCCGGGTAATCTGCATTCCGCAGGCGGCGACGTGCGGGGTCGCATCGACGAAGTGGCGGCGCAGGATGTCGTGGAACGTGGGCGTGGCCATGGCGCGATTGTAAGGAACGCCGGGCCGTATCCGCTAAACTCGCGGCATGACATCCACCTTGCCGGTAATCACGAGTACCGACATCGAGCGCCGCCTGCGCGGCGCGCTCGCGGGTACCGGGCTCGAAGCGCCGCGGCCGCTGTCGGGTCTGGAGTTGCCGTTCAAGCTCGACCGGCTGCTGGCGCCGGCCGTGCTCGGCAGCCTGCGCCCGGCGGCGGTGCTCGCTCCGGTGATCCGCCGTCGCGGCGAACTGTCGATGCTGTTCACGGTGCGCGCGCGCCACCTGCGCGCGCACAGCGGGCAGATCAGTTTTCCGGGCGGCGGCCGCGACGACGCCGACCGCGACGCCGTGGACAACGCGCTGCGCGAGGCGCGCGAGGAGGTCGGCATCGATCCGGCGCGGGTCGAGGTCATCGGTTATCTCGACGATTACCCGACGCTGACGCGCTACGTCGTGACCCCGGTCGTCGGTCTGATCGAGGGCGAACCGGAGTTGCACATCGACGCAAACGAAGTGGCCGAGGTATTCGAGGCGCCGCTGTCGTTCCTGCTCGATCCGGCCAGCTACGAACGCAGGCTGCTGTCGCGCGACGGCCTGAATGTGCCGTTCTTCGAGCTGAACTGGCAGGGCCACCGCATCTGGGGTGCCACCGCCGGCATGTTGTGGAATCTGGCGCAGAAGGTCGCGCGCCGGTGAGCGGGCACGAGCCGCTGAAGGAGGCCATGGACCTGCAGCGGGACGCCGCGGCGCTGGGATTCGACTGGCGCCATCTCGACGAACTGTGGGACAAGCTCGCCGAAGAGGTCGGCGAGTTGCAGCAGGCCGCATGCGGCAGCCGTGACGAAGCCGAGGACGAGCTCGGCGACCTGTTGTTCATGGCAGTCAACCTGGCGCGCCACCTGAGGGTTGACCCGGTATCGGCCTTGGCGCGGACGAATGCAAAATTCAGCCGGCGCTTCGCCTACATCACGGCACGGCTGGGAGCGTTGCCGCCGATCGGGGACGCGCGGCGCCTGGATGCAATGGAGGCGCTCTGGCAGGATGCCAAGCGTCTCGAAAAGCAAGGTGCACTCTGAGCGCCCGGCATCCGGGCGCGAGATCGAGCCGGTGCGGGGGCGCCGGCGGGGCAGGAGGGGGAAAGCATGCGCATTGGACTCGTCGTCGATTCGGCCTGTGATCTGCCGCGCGACTACATCGAGCAGCATCGCATCGGCATCCTGCCGATCACGATCCATCTGGAGGGGCGCGATTTCGTCGATCGGCGCGAGCCGGAGGCGACGCTCGACTTCTACCGCAACCACATGAGTGCCGCGGCGGACGCGGGCACGTCGGCGTTCTCGCCCGAGCAGATCAAGGAGTTCTTCCTCAATGATTTGGTCACGCAGTACGACTTCGTCGTCTGCCTGACGATCGCCAGCAGCCGCAGTCCGATCTACGAGAACGCGGTGAAGGCGTCGTTCGCGATCCTGAGCGAATACAAGCCGGTGCGGTCGGCTGCCGGCGTCGCGGGTCCGTTCTCGCTGCGCGTGATCGATTCGCAGAACCTGTTCGCCGGCCAGGCGATCACGGCCGTCGAGACGGTGCGCATGATCCAGGACGGCGTCGGCAACCCGAACAAGATCCGCGAGCGGCTCGACCAGCTGATCCAGAACACCTACGGCTACATGATCCCGCGCGATCTGAACCACCTGCGCAAACGGGCGCAGAAGCGCGGCGATCGCAGTATCGGCCTGGTCGGGGCGATGCTCGGCACCGCGCTGGACATCAAGCCGCTGCTGCGTGCCTACCGCAACGAAACCGGTCCCGTGGCCAAGCTGCGGCATTTCGACGATGCGGCACAGAAGGCCTTCGGCTACATCGAGAAGCGGGTGACGGCGGGGCTGATGACGCCCACGGTGTCGCTGTGCTACGGCGGCGATCTCGCGGACATGCGCAAGCTGCCCGGCTACGACGAGCTGATCCGCACCTGCCGGCGCAAGAACGTCGAGGTGTTCGAGAGCATCATGAGCATCACCGGCGGCGCCAACGTCGGCGAGGGCGCGCTGGCGTTTGCGTTCGCTGCGGAGCCGCACGAAGTCGAGCTGTAGCTGGCCCGACAGCGGGTAAGCTATGCGCCCCCGTCCAGCTGGAGCGCGCATGCCTACTCGTATCGCCGTACTCGGTGCCACCGGGCGCATGGGCCGATCCGTGATCGAGGCCGCGGCGCAGAACCCTGCGGTACGGCTGGGCGTGGCGTTCGAGCGGGCGGGTCATTCCGAACTGGGCCGCGACGCGGCGGCGCTGGCGGGGCTCGCACCCGCCGGAGTAGCCATCCGCGACGATCTGGCGGCCTGCGCGGCCGACTTCGACGTGCTGATCGACTTCACCCGCCCGGATGGCACACTCGCCGCGCTGCAGGTCTGCACGGCGGCGGGCAAGGCGATGGTCATCGGCACGACCGGCTTCAGCCCCGAGCAGAAGGCGCAGGTCGAGAGGGCGGCCGAACGCATCCCGATCGTGCTCGCCGCCAATTTCAGTGTCGGCGTCAATCTGTGCCTGAAATTGCTCGAAGAGGCGGCGCGCGTTCTCGCCGACGACTTCGACATCGAGATCGTCGAGGCCCATCATCGCCAAAAGGTCGATGCGCCTTCGGGCACGGCTCTGGCGATGGGCGAGGCGGTCGCGCGCGGCGCCGGCATCGATCTCAAGGCGCATGCGGTCTATGCCCGCGAGGGCCACACCGGCGCCCGCGCGAAGGGCGCCATCGGCTTCGCGACCGTGCGCGGCGGCGACGTCGTCGGCGACCACACGGTGATGTTTTTGGGCGAGGGCGAGCGTGTCGAGATTGCGCACAAGGCCAGCAGCCGCCAGAATTTCGCCCGCGGTGCGGTGCGTGCGGCGGCCTGGCTGAAGGGTCGTGCGCCGGGCCTGTACTCGATGCGCGACGTGCTGGGCCTGTGACGATGGCCGTGGATATCCGCGCCGCGACGGCGGCCGACGTGCCGGTGCTGCTGGAGCTGATCCGCGCACTGGCCGAGTACGAGAAGCTGCTCGACGAGGTCACGGCCACAGAAGACGCGTTGCGCCAGTCCTTGTTCGACGAGCGCCGCTACGCGGAGGCGCTGATTGCGTGGGAAGGCGGGCAGGCACTGGGCTTTGCGCTGTACTTCCACAACTACTCGACCTTCCTCGGCAAGCCGGGCCTCTACCTGGAGGATCTGTTCGTGCGACCGGAGCACCGCGGCCGCGGACTGGGGCGCCGGCTGCTGTCTGCCGTGGCTGCGGTCGCGGTCGAACGCGGCTGCGGTCGTTTCGAATGGGCCGTGCTCGACTGGAACGCCCCGGCGATCGCGTTCTATCAACGCCTGGGCGCACGGCCGCTCACGGACTGGATCATGCACCGCGTCAGCGGTGACGCCCTGCGTGCGCTGGCCGCGGAGCGGCGCTGAGGTCGGCGTGAGCGACCCGGAAAAGCCCATCCGCGGGCGCGGGACGCGCCTCAATCCCGAAGGTCGCTTCGAGAGCCGCCGGCGCGAGGACTTCGACGAGGACTGGCCGCACGACGAGGATGCGCCGCCGCCAACGACCGAACTCTTCATCGACCATGCGCGCACGATCATCACCCGCAACGATTCGCCCGACATTCCGTTCACGCAATCGGTCAATCCCTACCGGGGCTGCGAGCATGGCTGCGTGTACTGCTACGCGCGGCCGGCGCACGCGTATCTGAATCTCTCGCCGGGCCTCGATTTCGAGACCAAGCTGTTCTACAAGCCCGATGCCGCAGCGCTGCTGGAAGAGGAGCTGCGCAAGCCCGGCTACCGGCCCGAGTGGATATCGCTGGGCGCCAATACGGACCCCTGGCAGCCGGTCGAGCGCAGGCTCGGCATCACGCGCGGCATTCTCGAAGTGCTCGCGCGCTTCCGTCACCCGGTCGGCATCGTCACCAAGGGCGCAGCGATCATCGAGCGCGATCTGGATCTGCTGGCCGTGATGGCGCGCGACCAGCTGGTGATGGTCGCGATCTCGATCACGACTCTCGATCCGGAACTCAAGCGCACGCTGGAACCGCGCGAGTCGGCGCCGGCGACGCGCCTGCGCGTGATGCGTCGGCTCGCCGATGCCGGTGTGCCGGTGATGGTGATGTTCTCGCCGGTGATTCCGGCCGTGAACGATGCCGAGATGGAGCGGGTGCTCGAAGCGGCGCGCGACGCCGGCGCCCGGCACGCCAGCTACACGATGTTGCGTCTGCCCTACGAGGTCAGGGACCTGTTCCGCGACTGGCTGCAGACCCATCTGCCGCTGCGCGCCGATCACGTCATGAGTCTGGTCCGGCAGACGCGCGGCGGCCGGGATTACGACAGCGATTACGCCACGCGCATGCGCGGGCAGGGCGTTCTGGCGGACGTCATCGCGCAGCGCTTCCGCGCCGCCTGCCGGCGGCTGGGGCTCAACACCGAGCGCTTCTCCGGCCTGTCCACTGCGCACTTCCGCGTGCCGCCGCGCAGCGGCGACCAGCTCGGCCTGGAGATCTGAAGAAAAAGACCAAAAAAACGTGGACGATGACGCGCTGCACCAATATAATGCCCGCCTAATCCTGAACGGGGGCGCATGCCCCCGTTTTAGTGTGCAACGCTCGGATTAGAACGACACCCATGCCAGAACTCAAACCGGCCCTGCTCGCGCTCGCGGACGGCTCCATATTCAAGGGTGTTTCGATCGGCGCCGACGGCCAGACGGTCGGCGAAGTGGTGTTCAACACCGCGATGACCGGCTACCAGGAGATCCTCACCGATCCCTCGTACCGCGAGCAGATCGTCACGCTGACCTATCCGCATATCGGGAACGTCGGCGTCAATGCCGAGGATGCCGAGTCCGACCGCGTCAACATCGCCGGACTGGTGCTGCGCGAGGTGCCGCGGCGGCCGAGCAATTTCCGCTCGACGCAGGACTTCCGCGAGTACCTGAAAGCCAACCGGGTCGTCGCCATCGCCGGCATCGACACGCGCCGGCTGACGCGCATCCTGCGCGACAAGGGCGCGCAGAACGGCTGTATCGTCGCCGGCGGACGCATCAGCGAGAAGAAGGCGCTGGACGCCGCACGCGCATTTCCGGGCCTCAAGGGCATGGATCTGGCCAAGGTCGTGAGCGTCAAGGATGCCTACCGCTGGACCCGGGGCAGCTGGGAACTGGCCACGAACCGCGAGACCGAACCGGGGCGCGGCGATCGCCACGTCGTCGTCTATGACTTCGGCGTCAAGCGCAACATCCTGCGCATGCTGGTGGATCGTGGCTGCAGCGTGACCGTCGTTCCGGCACGGACCCCGGCTGCCGAGGTGCTCCAGCTCAAGCCGGACGGCGTCATGCTGTCGAACGGCCCCGGCGATCCCGAGCCCTGTGATTACGCGATCGCCGCCGCGCGCGCGTTCATGCAGCGCAAGCTGCCGCTGTTCGGCATCTGCCTGGGGCACCAGATCCTCGGCCTGGCCGTCGGCGCACGCACGATCAAGATGAAGTTCGGCCACCACGGCGCCAATCATCCGGTGCAGGACCTGGAATCCGGCCGCGTGATGATCACCAGCCAGAACCACGGGTTCGCGGTGGACGAGGCGACGCTGCCCGGCAACGTCGTTGCCACGCACCGCTCGCTGTTCGATGGATCGCTGCAGGGTTTGCGCGTCAAGGATGCGCCGGCGTTCAGCTTCCAGGGGCATCCCGAGGCGAGTCCCGGCCCACACGACGTCGGTGAACTGTTCGACCGCTTCATCGAGATGATGGCCGACTGAGCCGCAGCGAAGACATGCCAAAACGTACCGACATCAAGAGCATCCTGATCATCGGCGCCGGACCGATCGTCATCGGCCAGGCCTGCGAGTTCGACTACTCGGGCGCGCAGGCGTGCAAGGCGCTGCGCCAGGAGGGCTATCGCGTCATCCTGGTCAATTCGAATCCGGCGACGATCATGACCGACCCGGAGATGGCCGATGCGACCTACATCGAGCCGATCCGCTGGCAGGCGATCAAGAAGATCATCGAGAAGGAACGCCCCGACGCGCTGCTGCCGACGATGGGCGGACAGACCGCGCTCAACTGCGCGCTCGACCTGGCCAAGCACGGCGTGCTCGAGAAATTCGGCGTCGAGCTGATCGGCGCCAAGGAGCGCGCGATCGACGTCGCCGAAGACCGGCAGAAGTTCCGCGACGCGATGACCGAGATCGGGCTGGGGTCGGCACGGTCCGGCGTCGCGCACACGATGGAGCAGGCGCGCAGGATCCAGGCGGACATCGGTTTCCCGGTGATCATCCGGCCGAGCTTCACGCTCGGCGGCACCGGCGGTGGTGTCGCCTACAACGTCGATGAGTTCGAGGAGATCGTCACGCGCGGCCTCGACCTGTCGCCGACCACCGAGGTGCTGATCGAGGAGTCGCTGCTCGGCTGGAAAGAGTACGAGATGGAGGTCGTCCGCGACCGCAAGGACAACTGCATCATCGTCTGCTCGATCGAGAACTTCGATCCGATGGGCGTGCACACCGGCGACTCGATCACGGTCGCGCCGGCGCAGACGCTCACCGACAAGGAATACCAGATCATGCGCAACGCGAGCATCGCGGTGCTGCGCAAGATCGGTGTCGATACCGGCGGCTCGAACGTGCAGTTCGCGATCAACCCCAGGGACGGGCGCATGATCGTGATCGAGATGAACCCGCGCGTGTCGCGTTCCTCGGCACTGGCGTCGAAGGCCACGGGCTTTCCGATCGCCAAGATCGCGGCCAAGCTGGCGGTTGGCTACACGCTCGACGAGCTGAAGAACGACATCACCGGCGGTGCCACCCCGGCCTCGTTCGAGCCGAGCATCGACTACGTCGTCACCAAGATTCCGCGTTTCACCTTCGAGAAATTTCCGCAGGCGGATTCACGGCTGACGACGCAGATGAAGTCAGTCGGCGAGGTCATGGCGATCGGCCGCAACTTCCAGGAGTCGCTGCAGAAGGCGATGCGCGGTCTCGAGGTCAGCTCCGACGGCTTCGACCCGCAGGTGGCGCCGGAGCAGGGCGTTTACACGGGCGAGTCGCTGAACCGCATCCGCACCGAGCTCGCGATCCCGCGCGCGAAACGTCTCTGGTATGTCGGCGACGCCTTCCGTGCCGGCATGAGCGTCGATGACGTCCATCAGGCGTCGAAGATCGATCCCTGGTTCCTCGAACAGATCGAGGAACTGATCAGGACCGAGCGCGAGGTGGCCGGCCAGAAGCTCGGCACGCTCGAGGCGGTCGATCTGCGCCGCTACAAGCGGCTGGGTTTCTCGGACGCCCGCCTGGCACGGCTGATGGGGGTCAAGGAAGACTCCGTGCGCCGGGCGCGTCACAAGCTCGGCGTCCGTCCCGTGTACAAGCGTGTCGATACCTGCGCCGCCGAGTTTCCGACGGCGACGGCCTATCTGTACTCGTCCTACGACGAGGAGTGCGAAGCGCAGCCGTCGCAGCGTGACAAGATCGTGATCCTCGGCGGCGGCCCGAACCGCATCGGCCAGGGCATCGAGTTCGACTACTGCTGCGTGCACGCCGCGCTGGCGCTGCGCGAGGATGGCTACGAGACCATCATGGTCAACTGCAATCCGGAGACGGTGTCCACCGACTACGACACCTCGGATCGGCTGTATTTCGAGCCGCTGACGTTCGAGGACGTGATGGAGATCATCGAGCTCGAAAAGCCCAAGGGCGTGATCGTGCAGTTCGGCGGACAGACGCCGTTGAAGCTGGCGCAGAAGCTCGAAGCCGCCGGCGCGCCGATCATCGGCACGACACCGGATGCGATCGACCTCGCCGAGGACCGCGAGCGCTTCCAGAAGCTGGTGGACAAGCTCGGCCTGCTGCAGCCGCCCAACGGCACCGCGACTTCCGAGAAGCAGGCGCTCGCGGTGGCCAAGAAGGTCGGCTACCCGCTGGTGGTGCGCCCGTCCTACGTGCTCGGTGGCCGCGCGATGGAGATCGTCTATGACGATGCCGACCTGCTGCGCTACATGCGCGAGGCCGTGCAGGTGTCGAACGATTCGCCGGTGCTGCTCGACCGCTTCCTCAACGATGCGATCGAGGTCGATGTGGACGCGCTGGCCGACGGCAGCGACGTCATCATCGGCGGCATCATGGAGCACATCGAGGAGGCCGGCGTGCATTCCGGCGACTCGGCCTGCTCGCTGCCCGCGCATTCATTGCCGAAGAAGGTCCAGGACGAGATCCGCAGGCAGATCGTCAAGCTGGCCAAGGCCCTGGACGTCGTCGGGCTCATGAACACGCAGTTCGCGGTGCAGGACGGCAAGGTGTTCCTGCTCGAGGTCAATCCGCGTGCGTCGCGCACCTCGCCGTTCGTGTCCAAGGCCACCGGCCGGCCGCTGGCGAAGATCGCAGCGCGTTGCATGGTCGGCCAGTCGCTCAAGGCGCAGGGCGTGACCAAGGAGATTCTGCCGCCGTACTTCTCGGTGAAGGAATCCGTGTTCCCGTTCAGCAAGTTCCCGGCGGTCGATCCGCTGCTCGGGCCGGAGATGCGCTCCACCGGCGAGGTCATGGGCACCGGCGCGCACTTCGGCGAGGCCTTCCACAAGGCGATCCTCGCCGCGGGCATGGACATCCCCCGCAAGGGGAACGCGTTCATATCGGTCCGCGATCAGGACAAGAAGAAGGCGGTCGAGCTCGCGCGCATCCTCGCCGGCAGGGGTTTCAAGGTGTACGCGACACACGGGACGGCCGCGGCGATCCAGAAAGCAGGTGTGCCCTGCGAAGGCGTCAATAAGGTCAAGGAAGGCCGCCCGCATTGCGTGGACATGATCAAGAACGGCGAAATCCACTTCATCGCCAATACCACCGAGGGCAAGCAGTCGATCGAGGAGTCCCGCTCGATCCGAGCTTCCGCGATCCAGGGCAAGGTCTGCTACTTCACGACGATCGCCGGTGCGCTGGCGGCGGCGGCGGCCATGGACCACCTGGACCGCCTGGATGTCAACCGCCTGCAGGGTTTGCACGCGTCGATTCAATAGGTACCATTCGCGGCACCATTCGATAGGGCCTGCCGCGCCGGCGCGGCGGGCATTCCTTTGGGTGCGCGTCCTGCGCAAGCCGTGGCCGTTCGGCGGGGAAACAGTTCACTGGACTGTTTCCTGATCCGCCTCACTGGCCACGACTTTCAAATCACGCCACAACGACTCATGAGCAAGATTCCGATGACGGCCCGCGGCGCCGACAAGCTGCGCGAAGAACTGAAGTACCGCAAGGGCGAACTGCGTCCGAAGATCATCGCGGCGATCGAGGAGGCGCGCAAGCAGGGCGACCTGCGTGAGAACGCGGAGTACCATGCGGCGCGCGAGCAGCACGGCTTCAACGAAGGGCGTATCCAGGAAATCGAGTCCAAGCTCGGTTCCGCGCAGGTCATCGACGTATCGCAGATGCCGGCCTCCGGCCGGATCGTGTTCGGCGTGACGGTCGATCTGGCCGACGCCGACTCTGGTGACGAGATGCGCTACCAGATCGTCGGCGAGGACGAGGCGGATGCCAAGAGCGGCCTGATCTCGGTGAATTCTCCGATCGCCCGGGCCTTGATCGGCAAGAACGAGGGCGACATCGTGCAGGTGATGACCCCGGCCGGGGCGCGCGAGCTTGAAATCGTCAAGGTGCACTACATATAGCAGCGAGCGGGCGGCGGGCAGTCCCGTCCTGCCGCTCTTTAACCGTGACCGGCCCGTCACGTCGTACCGGATGACTCAGAAACGCCGCCCCAGCTCGGCCCGATGGTTGGCCGAACATGAAACCGATCCTTACGTCCAGGAAGCGCGGCGGCTCGGTCTGCGCTCGCGCGCGGCGTTCAAGCTCAAGGAAATCCAGGAAAAGGACCGCATCCTCAAGCCGGGCCAGATCGTCGTCGATCTGGGCGCGGCGCCCGGTGGCTGGAGCCAGGTCGCACGGCCCTTGCTGGGCAGCCGCGGGCAGCTGTTCGCTCTGGACATCCTGCCGTTCGAGCCGATTCCCGGCGTCGATATTCTCATCGGCGACTTCCGCGAGGACGCGGTGCTGCACCGGCTGGAGGCTCGCGTGGGCGACCAGATGGTCGATGTCGTGATGAGCGACATGGCGCCCAACATCAGCGGCGTGGAGGCGGCCGACCAGGCCGGCTCGATCTATCTGTGCGAGCTGGCGCTGGAGTTCGCCAAGGCGCATCTCAAGCCGCGCGGCACGCTGCTGGTGAAGGCGTTCCAGGGCGAGGGCTTCGAGCCCTATGTCAAGACGCTGCGTGCCTCGTTCGAGACGGTCCATATCCGCAAGCCGAAGGCCTCCCGTCCGCGCAGCAGCGAGGTTTATCTGCTGGCGCGCAACTTTCATGCGGTGTAGTGTTCTGATAGCTGGGAGCACCCGACCGGGTGCGCAGCGTGCAGGATCCGCGTTCGAAGGCGCGGCCATCGAGGAACTGAATTGAACGATCTGGCCAAGAATCTGCTGCTCTGGGTGGTGATCCTCGTCGTCCTGATGAGTGTCTTCCAGAGCTTCTCGTCGCGCTCGCGCAGCCAGCCGGAGCTGGCGTATTCCGAGTTCATGAACCAGGTCGAGCAGGGCAACGTCGCCGAAGTGGCCATCAACGGCCCCCTGATCCGCGGCGAACTCCGCGGCGGATCGCGCTTCGTGACCATCAGCCCCGAGACGGACAACCGGGCGATGATCGGCAGCCTGCTGCAGAACAAAGTCAAGTTCAGCGGCGAGCTGCCCAAGGAAACGCCGTGGATCCTACAGCTGCTGTTCAACGCCTTCCCGATCCTGCTGCTGATCGCGGTCTGGGTCTATTTCATGCGCCAGATGCAGGGCGGCGGCGGCGGCCGCGGTGCGCTGTCCTTCGGCAAGAGCCGCGCACGCATGCTCAACGCCGACCAGGTGAAGATCACGTTCAATGACGTTGCCGGTTGCGAGGAGGCCAAGCAGGAGGTCGCCGAACTGGTCGACTTCCTCAAGGACCCGGCCAAGTTCCAGAAGCTGGGCGGCAAGATTCCGCGTGGCGTGCTGATGGTCGGCTCGCCCGGCACCGGCAAGACCCTGCTCGCCAAGGCGATCGCCGGCGAGGCCGGCGTGCCGTTCTTCACGATCTCGGGTTCCGATTTCGTCGAGATGTTCGTCGGCGTCGGCGCCTCACGCGTGCGCGACATGTTCGAGCAAGCCAAGAAGCATGCGCCGTGCATCATCTTCATCGACGAGATCGACGCCGTCGGCCGTCATCGTGGCGCCGGCCTGGGCGGCGGTCACGACGAGCGCGAGCAGACACTCAACCAGCTGCTGGTCGAGATGGACGGTTTCGAGGGCAACGAAGGTGTGATCGTCATCGCCGCGACCAACCGTCCGGACGTGCTCGATCCGGCGCTGCTGCGTCCGGGCCGCTTCGACCGCCAGGTCGTCGTGCCGCTGCCGGACGTGCGCGGCCGCGAGCAGATCCTCAAGGTGCACATCCGCGCCGTCCCGCTGGCCGAAAACGTCAAGCCGGAGATCATCGCGCGCGCGACGCCGGGCTTCTCCGGTGCCGATCTCGCCAATCTGGTCAACGAGGCCGCGCTGTTCGCCGCGCGTGCCAACAAGCGCCTGGTCGATCACGACGACTTCGAGCGCGCCAAGGACAAGATCATGATGGGCGCCGAGCGCCGGTCGATGGTGATGTCCGAGGACGAGAAGAAACTCACCGCCTATCACGAGGCGGGTCACGCGATCGTCGGACTGTCGGTGCCCGAGCACGATCCGGTGTACAAGGTCACGATCATTCCGCGCGGCCGTGCGCTGGGCGTGACGATGTTCCTGCCGGAAGAGGACCGTTACAGCTACACCAAGCAGCGGCTGAACTCGCAGATCTGCTCGCTGTTCGGCGGGCGCCTGGCCGAGGAGATCATCTTCGGACCCGACAAGGTCACGACCGGCGCATCCAACGACATCGAACGCGCGACCGAAATCGCGCGCAACATGGTCACCAAGTACGGTATGTCGGACCGCCTCGGCCCGCTTGCCTACAGCGAGGACAACGGCGAGGTCTTCCTCGGCAAGAGCGTGACGCAGACCAAGCACGTCTCCGATGACACCGCGCATGCGATCGACGAGGAAGTGCGCCAGGTGATCGAGTCGAACTAC
The DNA here is from genome assembly GCF_040066175.1 of Fontimonas sp. SYSU GA230001. NCBI lineage: Bacteria > Pseudomonadati > Pseudomonadota > Gammaproteobacteria > Nevskiales > Nevskiaceae > Fontimonas > Fontimonas sp. SYSU GA230001. The sequence continues at coordinate 10,191 of NZ_JBEAAM010000001.1, read as the reverse complement.
CAGCGCGCCAAGAAGATCCTCGAGGACAATCTCGACAAGCTGCACGTGATGGCCGAGGCGCTGATCAAGTACGAAACGATCGACGCCGAGCAGTTGCGCCGCATCATGGCCGGCCAGAATCCGGGGCCGCCCGAAAGCTGGACGGACGGCAGTCGTCCATCCGGCGGTACGCCGAAGCCGGCCGCGGAGGCCGCGCCCAAGCCGGGGCCGTCGTCGAAGCCTGCAAGCCAGACCTGACCCGCTGACCTAGACTAGAAGGGCCGGCATACGCCGGCCCTTCTGCGTTGCCGCCGTGTACCTGCAACTGCCCGCCCGGAGACTGGACTTGAGCGTGCCCTGCGTCATGGGCGTGCTCAACGTGACGCCGGATTCCTTCTCCGACGGCGGGCGTTACCGAGGTGTCGAGGCGGCGCTGGCGCGCGCCTTGGCGATGGTGGACGAGGGTGCCGCGATCATCGACGTCGGCGGAGAATCGACGCGTCCCGGGGCAGCGCCCGTGGACGAGCAGGAGGAACTCGATCGCGTCGTGCCGGTCATCGAGCGGCTGCGCGAGCGTTCGGACGTGGTGATCTCCGTCGATACCTCGAAGCCTGCAGTGATGCGCGCCGCCTGCGCCGCCGGCGCCGAGATCGTCAACGACGTGTACGCGCTGCGCATCCCCGGCGCGATCGAGGCGGTCGTCGCCGCGGGAGCCGCGGTCTGCCTGATGCACATGCAGGGCGAACCGCGCACCATGCAGCTGGCGCCGGTCTACGACGACGTGCTCGACGAGGTGCGCGGCTTTCTCGACCAGCGCGTGCGTGTTTGTCACGCCGCCGGTATCGCCGGCAGTCGCATCGTGCTCGATCCCGGGATCGGTTTCGGCAAGACCGTCGAGCACAATCTGCGGCTGCTGGCGCATCTGGACCGGCTGTCCATGGACGACCGTCCGGTGCTGATCGGGCTGTCGCGCAAGTCGCTGTTCGGCAGCCTGCTCGGACGCGCTGTTCAGGATCGTCTGGCCGGCGGACTGGCCGGCGCGGCGCTTGCGGTTTGGCAGGGGGCCGCTATAGTGCGCGCCCACGACGTCGTGCAGACGGTGGATGCGGTGCGCACGGCATACCAGATCAGAATGAGGAGGACGCCATCGTGAGTCGCAAGTACTTCGGTACCGATGGCGTCCGCGGACGTGTCGGCCAGTCGCCGATGACCCCGGACTTCGCGCTCAAGCTCGGCTGGGCCGCAGGGCGCGTGCTCGGCGGCGGTTCCGGCACGCGTGTGCTGATCGGCAAGGACACCCGGCGTTCGGGCTATCTCTTCGAGTCGGCGCTGGAGGCCGGATTCGCGGCGGCGGGGGTGGAATCGGACCTGCTCGGGCCCTTGCCGACGCCTGGAGTCGCTTACCTGACCCGCGCGTTGCGCGCGCAGGCGGGTGTCGTCATCTCGGCCTCGCACAATCCGCATCACGACAATGGCGTGAAGTTCTTCGGCGCCGACGGTGGCAAGTTGAGCGATGCCGTCGAGCAGGAGATCGAGGCGATGCTCGATGTCCCGATGGCCTGCGTTGCGCCCGAGGATCTCGGCCGCGCCAAGCGCATCGACGACGCCGCCGGGCGGTATATCGAGTTCTGCAAGGGTACCTTCGGCGAGCGCAGCCTCAACGGAATGCGGCTCGTGGTCGATTGTGCCAACGGGGCGGCGTATCGCGTCGGTCCGGCGGTGTTCGAGGAACTCGGTGCGAGCGTCGTCGCCCTCGGGGTGCAACCGGACGGATTGAACATCAATCTCGGCTGCGGCTCGACGCATATGGACCTGCTGCGCGCGCGCGTCCGGGACAGCGGCGCGCAGCTCGGCATCGCCCTGGACGGCGACGCGGATCGTTGCCTGATGGTCGATGAGCATGGCAACGAGGTCGATGGCGACCAGATTCTCTACATCATCGCGCGCTCCCGCGTCGCCAATGGCGGGCTCGCCGGGCCGGTGGTCGGGACGCAGATGTCCAATCTCGGACTGGAGCATGCGCTCGGGCGACTGGGCGCGCCGCTGTTGCGCGCCAAGGTGGGCGATCGCTACGTCATGGAGATGCTCAAGGCACACGGCGGCGTGCTCGGTGGCGAGACGTCCGGCCACACCATCTGCCTGGACAAGACGACCACCGGGGATGGCATCGTCACGGCGTTGCAGGTGCTGACGGTGCTGGTCCGTGAAGGCCGCGGCCTCGCCGACGCCGCGGCGGGAATGAACAAGTATCCGCAGGTGCTGATCAATGTGCCGGTGTCCGGCGCGGCCGACCAGGCCCTCAAGGCGCCGGCCGTGGCCGCGGCCCGCGCGGAGGTCGAGGCGCAACTGCGCGGCCGCGGCCGCGTGCTGTTGCGCGCGTCCGGGACCGAGCCGCTGATCCGTGTCATGGTCGAGGCGGAAGATCCGGACGAGACCCGGCGCGCAGCGGAGTATCTGGCGAACTGCGTGAGGGAGGTGTGCCGATGACGAACGCGACGAAGGCGATGACGGGGAGCAGAACGATGCAGCGACGGGCACTGGTGGCGGGCAACTGGAAGATGAACGGTTCGCGCGACAGCAATGCGCACCTGATCCACGACATCCTTCTGGAGGTCCGGAAATATCCGGACGTGGACGTACTGGTCTGCCCACCGGCCATCTACATCGAGTCCGTCGGCCGCCAGTTGGACGGCAGTCCGGTGCAGCTCGGTGGCCAGAACCTGTCCGAACAGGAGAAGCAGGGAGCCTACACGGGTGAACTCCACGGCAGCATGCTGCGCGACGTCGGTTGTTCGTACGTGATCGTTGGTCATTCGGAGCGGCGGGCCTTCTATGGCGAGACCGATGCCGTCGTCGCCGCCAAGTTTCGTGCGGCCCAGTCCTGCGGACTGACACCGATCCTGTGCGTGGGCGAAACCTTGCAGGAGCGCGAGTCCGGCCAGACCGAGGCCGTGCTCGCACGGCAGATCAAGTCCGTTCTGGACGCCTGCGGTATCGCGGCATTCAAGCAGGCGGTCGTCGCCTACGAGCCGGTGTGGGCGATCGGTACCGGCCGTACCGCGACACCGGACCAGGCACAGGACGCGCATGCGTTCATCCGTGGCCAGCTTGCCGGCGCCGATGCTAGAATTTCCAATTCGCTTCGCATCCTCTACGGCGGCAGCGTCAAGGCCGACAATGCGGAGTCCCTGTTCAACTGCCCCGACGTCGATGGCGGCCTCATCGGCGGTGCGTCGCTGAAGTCGGGTGAATTCATGGCGATCTGTGCCGCCGCACAATCGCGGAGCAAGTGAGTCTGGCATGTACACGGTTCTGGTCATCGTTCAAGTTCTGGCCGCGGTTGCCCTGATCGGGCTGATTCTGCTGCAGCACGGCAAGGGTGCCGATGCCGGCGCGGCGTTCGGCAGCGGTGCGTCCGGCACCGTGTTCGGCGCTCGCGGTTCGGCCAATTTCCTGTCGCGGACCACGGGCTGGCTGGCGACGGTGTTCTTCGCCGCCAGTCTGGCCCTGGCTTACTGGGTGCATGGCGAGCGCAAGGCCGAGTCCATCGTCGATCGCGTGCCGGCCGCGGCCGAGCAGGCCGCGCCCGCCGACACCGGCGCCGCGCCCGAGCCTCAGGCGCCGGCGGTTCCCGAGTAATTTTTTCTCCGCCCGGCATCCGGCTAGAGACAAGCGCGGTTCTGGGCGGTAAACTTCGCGCCCCTTGCGTGGCCCACGTGGTGGAATTGGTAGACACGCTACCTTGAGGTGGTAGTGGCGAAAGCCGTGGGAGTTCGAGTCTCTCCGTGGGCACCAGCGAGGAAGCCGTCTCGGAAACACGATCCGTTTCGGGGCTTTTCGGTTCGATTTTCGGGGCGGCGGCGGCACCGGTTTTGTTGCTTCGCAACGGTGCAGAAGCTATACTTATTGTCTGTCTGGTGCGGGGTGGAGCAGTCTGGCAGCTCGTCGGGCTCATAACCCGAAGGTCGCAGGTTCAAATCCTGCCCCCGCTACCAATATTTTGGTCCCGACAAGGCCCCGCGAGGGCCTTTTTTATTGGTCGATTTGCCTGTGCGAGTGCGTGCGAGTCTGGAATGACGGTATTGCGTGAGCGATTGCAGCAGATGCTCGAGCCGGTGGTGGAAGCCCTGGGCTATGAGCTGTTGCTGCTCGAGTTTGCGCCGAGCACCAAGAGCGGGCTGCTGCGGCTGTACATCGATCGTGCGGAGGCTGGTCCGGGCGAGAGTCCGGGCGGGATCACGATCGACGACTGCGAGCGGGTCAGCCGCGAGGTCGCGGCCGTGCTCGACGTCGAGGATCCGATCAGCAGCGGATACCGGCTGGAGGTTTCGTCGCCCGGCCTGGACCGTCCGCTGGTCAAGCCCGCTCACTTCGAACGCTTCGTGAACGAACAGGCGCGCGTGCAGCTGCTGGCGCCACTCGGTGGTCGGCGCAGGTTCGTCGGCTGGATCCGCGGGGTGCGTGACGGAAGGTTGAACCTGGAAACCAAGGAAGGCGCGGTCGAGATTCCGCTCGCGGACATCGACCGTGCGCGCCTCGTGCCAGATTACGATCGAGAGTAACTGATCATGAACAAGAACATCCTGTTGATGGTGGACGTCGTCTCCAACGAGAAGGGCGTCGAGAAGGAACTGATCTTCCAGGCTCTCGAAGCCGCGCTGGCGTCGGCCGGCAAGGAGCAGTACGGCGACGAGTCGGATCTGCGCGTGGCCATCGACCGCGAGACGGGTGAGTACGAGACATTCCGTCGCTGGACCGTCCTCGAGGACGACAGCGAGGAGTTTGAGTTCCCGGAGCGGCAGATCAAGCTGTCCTACGCGCTCAAGGAAAAGCCGGATGCGAAGCCCGGCGACGTGATCGAGCACAAGGTCGAGTCCGTGGACTTCGGCCGTATCGGCGCGCAGAAGGCGAAGCAGGTCATCGTGCAGAAAGTGCGTGAGGCCGAGCGGGCGCTCGTGGTCGAAGCTTACCGCGGCCGTGTCGGTGAGCTGATCAGCGGCCAGGTCAAGCGTCTCGAACGCGGCAACGTCATCGTCGATCTGGGCGGCAATGCCGAGGCGATCATCCTGCGCGATCAGATGATCCCGCGGGAGCCGGTGCGCCCAGGCGATCGGATCCGTGGCTACCTCTACGAGGTCAGCCCGCAGGTGCGGGGGCCGCAGTTGTTCCTGTCGCGCACGTCGCCGAAGTTCCTGATGGAACTGTTCAAGCTCGAGGTGCCGGAGATCGCCCAGGGACTGATCGAGCTCAAGGGCGCGGCGCGCGATCCGGGTCTGCGCGCGAAGATCGCGGTGCAGGCCAAGGACCGCCGCATCGATCCGGTCGGCGCCTGTGTCGGCATGCGCGGATCGCGCGTGCAGAGCGTGTCCAACGAGCTGGCCGGCGAGCGTGTCGATATCGTGCCGTGGGACGAGAACATCGCGCAGTTCGTGATCAATGCGATGGCGCCCGCGGAGGTCGAAACCATCGTCGTGGACGAAGAGTCGCATTCGATGACGATCGGCGTCTCGGAAGAGAAGCTGGCGCAGGCGATCGGCCGTGGCGGTCAGAACGTGCGTCTGGCATCCGAGCTGACCGGCTGGGTGCTCAATGTCATGACCACTGCCGATGCGGAAGCCAAGAAGGAAGAGGAGAACCAGTCGGTTCTGCGCAACTTCATGGAATACCTCGATGTCGATGAGGAGGTCGCAAGCATCCTCGTGCAGGAGGGTTTCACGACGCTCGAAGAGATTGCCTACGTGCCGGCGCAGGAGCTGGCAAAGATCGAGGAGTTCGACGAAGGCATCATCGAGGAGCTGCGCAACCGCGCGCGCGACGTGTTGCTGACCAAGGCCATCGCCAAGGCCGAGCAGCGTGCGCATGCGCATCCGGCGGACGATCTCGTCACGCTCGACGGCATGGACGAGGACACCGCCTACCAGCTGGCCGAAGCGGGCGTGAGCACCTGCGAGGCGCTGGCCGACCTCGCGACGGATGAGCTGCTGGAACTGCTGCCCGATGTGGGCGAGCAACGTGCGTCGGCGCTGATCATGGCTGCGCGCGCCAAGGCATACGCCTGATCGGCGCACCACCGCTGTCGATTTTCGGGGAACGATTCAGATGTCAACGCTAACCGTTCAGGATTTCGCTAAAGAGCTGGGACGGCCTGTCGAGGAGCTGCTGGAGCAGTTCCGCGAGGCTGGCGTGTCCGTGTCGAAGGCCGATGCCGCGGTGACAGCGGAAGACAAGATCGCGCTGTTGAATTACCTCAAGCAGAAAACGGGTACGGCCACCGCGGGTGAGCCGCGCCGGATCACGCTCAAGCGTCGTGAGACGACGGAACTTCGCCTCGGTGGCGGACGCGGGGCGCCGGCCAAGACCGTCAGCATCGAGGTGCGAAAGAAGCGCACCTACGTCAAGCCCGAAGAAGGCGCCCCCGCGCTCGACGAGCAGGCGACCCGCGAAGCCGACGAGCTCGCTGCGCGCGCGGAGGCCGAGCGTGAGGCGGCGGCCCGTGCAGCAGCCGAGGCCGACGCCCGTCGGCACCAGGAGGAGCTCGAGCGCAAGCTCCGCGTCGAGGAAGAAGCGCGGCAGCGCGCGGAGCAGGAGGCCGAGGTCCAGCGTGCGAAGGAGCAGCATGAGCGCGCGCTGGCGGAGGATCCGCTTTATCGGGCCAAGTGGGAGGCCGAGCGTGCGCGGATGCGTGCGGCCGAGAACGTCAGGCGCGCCGCCGAGGCGGCGCGTGCTTTGGCGGCGCAGCCCGCAGCCGTCGTACCGGCCGCTCCGGCGGCCGGCGCGGTGCCGGCCCCGGCGAAGAAGGCGCCCGAACGCGTCGCCCGCGAGCGCGGCGCCGGAGACCGCCAGCACCGGACCGAACTGCATCTGGCCGAGGGCAAGGGTGGGCGCCGCGAAAAGAAGGCGAAGAAGCCGTCCGGCCGCGTGCGGGTCGAGAATGTCCACGTCTTCGAGAAACCGGTAGCGCCGATCGTCCGCGAGGTCGAAGTGCCGGAGGCGATCACGGTCGGCGAGCTGGCCAACCGCATGGCGGTCAAGGCCACCGAGCTGATCAAGGTCATGATGAAGAACGGCATCATGGCGACGATCAACCAGACGCTCGATCAGGACACCGCGTTGCTGATGGTGGAGGAGATGGGCCACAAGGCACGCGCGGTCAAGGCCACCGATTTCGAGGAAAGCCTGGAACAGGCGGTTGCCGGCAGCGAGGCCGATGTCGAACGCGTACTGCGCCCGCCCGTGGTCACCATCATGGGTCACGTCGACCACGGCAAGACCTCGTTGCTCGACCACATCCGCAAGACACGTGTGGCGGCTGGTGAGGCCGGCGGCATCACCCAGCACATCGGCGCGTATCACGTGCAGACGCCCAAGGGCATCATCACGTTCCTGGACACGCCGGGCCACGCGGCATTCACGAAGATGCGCGCACGCGGCGCGCAGGTCACCGATATCGTCATTCTCGTCGTCGCCGCTGATGATGGTGTGATGCCGCAGACGGTCGAGGCGATCCAGCATGCCAAGTCGGCCAAGGCGCCCCTGATCGTGGCGATCACCAAGATCGACAAGCCCGAAGCGGACATCGACCGCGTCAAGAACGAGCTGACCAAGTACGAGATCGTCCCCGAGGAATGGGGCGGCGACACGCAGGTGGTCGGAGTCTCGGCTTTCACCGGCGAAGGCATCGATGCGCTGCTCGACGCGATTCTCGTGCAGGCGGAGATCCTCGAACTGACGGCGCCGGTCGAGGCGCTCGCGCGCGGCAACATCCTCGAATCGTCCGTCGAGAAGGGGCGCGGCCCGGTCGCGACCGTGCTCGTTCGCGCCGGAACACTCAAGCAGGGCGATGTCATCCTCAGCGGACCGCATTTCGGCCGTGTGCGCGCGATGTTCGATGAGAACGGGCGTCCGGTGAAGGAAGCCGGTCCGTCGATTCCGGTGCAGGTCCTGGGTCTGTCCGGCGCGCCGGATGCCGGCGATGATGTCGTCGTCGTCGCCGACGAGCGCAAGGCGCGCGAGCTGGCGATCGTGCGCGAGCAGAAACTGCGCGAGCAGCGCATGGCGCAGTCGCAGGCGGTGCGCATGGACCAGATCTTCGCCAAGATGGGCGAGGGCGAGGTCAAGCAGCTCAATCTGATGGTCAAGGCCGACGTGCAGGGTTCGGCGGAGGCCATCGCCGAGGCGCTGCGCAAGCTGCCCAGCGGCGAGGTCAAGGTCAACGTGCTGTCGACCGCGATCGGCGGCATCAACGAGTCCGACATCGATCTGGCGCTGGCCTCGAAGGCGATCATCATCGGCTTCAACGTCCGTGCCGACGCGGCGGCGCGCAAGCACATCCAGGACACCGGTGTGGACGTGCGCTACTACTCGATCATCTACGAGATCCTGGACGACGTGTCCGACGCGATTTCTGGCCTGCTGGGCACCGAGACGCGCGAGCAGATCGTCGGCATCGCCCAGGTGCGCGAGGTGTTCCGCAGCTCCAAGCTGGGCAACATCGCCGGCTGCCTCGTGATCGAGGGCTCGGTCCAGCGCAACCTGCCGATCCGCGTGCTGCGCAACAACACGGTCATTTTCGAAGGCGTGCTCGAATCACTGCGTCGATTCAAGGACGACGTGCAGAAGGTCGAGGCCGGCACGGAATGCGGCATCGGCGTGAAGGACTACAACGATGTCAAGGCCGGCGACCAGATCGAGTGCTTCCAGCGCGTCGAAGTGCGCCGCACGGTATCCGCGGCCGCGTGAGTGCGGCCGCGCCGGCCGAGGCTGAATGAAGGACTATCCACGCAAGCTCCGCATCGGTGCGCAGATTCACAGCGAGTTGGCAGCGCTGGTGCGGGACGAGCTGTCGGATCCCCGTGTCGCGGATGTCACCATCACGTCGGTCGATGTCTCGCCGGATCTGCGCAATGCGCGCGTGCTCGTCAGCCTGCTCGGTGATGACCAGCGTCTGGCGGACGCCGTTGAGGGCCTGCAGCATGCGGCCGGCCGCTTGCGTGGCGTGCTGGGGCGACGCCTGAGCCTGCGCTACGTGCCGCAACTGCGCTTCGCCGCAGACGTCGGCCTGCGGGAAGGCGACCGGCTCAACGCCCTGATCCGCGACGCGGTGCGCCGCGACGCCGAACATCACGATCCGTCCAACGACTGACCGCGTGCGGCACATGAGCACGGTCAGACGCCCGCGCCGGTCGGTCACCGGCATCCTGCTGCTGGACAAGCCCGCCGGCATCACGTCCAACCAGGCGCTGCAGCAGGTCAAGCGCTGGTATCAGGCCGACAAGGCCGGGCATACCGGCAGTCTCGATCCGCTGGCCACCGGCGTGCTGCCGATCTGCCTGGGCGAGGCCACCAAGCTGTCCGGCGTGCTGCTGGATGCCGACAAGAGTTACCGGGCCGATGCGGCGGTCGGCACACGGACGTCCACCGGCGACCTGGAGGGTGAGGTCGTCGAAACCTCCAGCGGCAGGCTGGAGCGCGCCGCGCTGCTGGCGGTCCTGCCCCGATTTCGCGGGCCGATCCGGCAGGTGCCGCCGATGTACTCGGCGCTCAAGCACCAGGGCCAGCGCCTGTATGTCCTGGCGCGCCAGGGCACCGAGGTCGTGCGCGAAGCGCGCGACGTGACCATCCACGCGCTGGAACTGGAAGACTTCGCGCCGGATCGGTTTCGCCTGTTCGTGCGCTGCTCGAAGGGCACTTACATCCGCACGCTGGTCGAGGACATCGCCCGCGCGGCAGGCCAGTGTGCCCATCTGACCGCCCTGCGGCGCACGGAAGTCGCGCCCTTCGCGGAGTCGAGGCTGTACACGCTCGACCAGCTCGAACAAAGCTTGCACGACGGCGGGTTGGCGGCGATCGACGCACTGCTGCTCGATCCGGCAGCGGGACTCGCCCACTGGCCGCGGCTGCGTGTCGATCCGGTCCGGGCCGCCTATCTGGCCCAAGGGCAGCCGGTCCGGGTCGCCGGGGCGGCACGCAACGCGCGCCTGGCGGTGCTCGATGAGGACGGGAGGCTTCTCGGACTCGCCGAATCCGACGCTGCCGGGCTCGTGGCGCCGCGGCGCTGGCTGCGCGGGTCTCCCGCCAGTCCTTTCCAATCCAGAGATGAGCCTGAAGGGCGGATCTGAGTGAGGGGCTGTCAGGCGGCGGGACGCTGGGCTTTGCTGATGGAAAGGAACAACTGATCCCGAGCCTGATTGAGGCGTCGGGCGGCGTCATTGT